>JAZQOP010000159.1:0-5811 GCA_045627965.1 Kiritimatiellia bacterium
GACGCGCGCGGCTGGACCAGCGCCGTCGTCACCGTCTTCTCTCCGCCCACCCGCACCGTGACGCGCACGGTCACCCGCCCCGAGGTCGTCGGTGCCGAGGTCTCGGTCACCAGCAACGGCCTCCTCCGCGCCCGCACCGACACCACCGGGGCCGCGTGGCGCTACCTCTACGACGGACTCTGGCGAACGGTCGGTACCGTGGACCCGCGTACCGGCACCAACACCGTCGCCTACGCCGCCGACGGCCGCGTCGCCTGGCAGGAGGACGCCGCCGGAAACCGCACCGCCTTCGGCTACGACCCCGCCACCGGGCGGCGGACCACCGTGACGGACGCCCTGACGAACGTCGTCCACACCGCCTACGACCTCCAGGGCCGCGTCACCAACACCTGGGGCGCCACCTATCCCGTCGGCTACGAATACGACGCCTTCGGCCGCATGGTGGCCATGCAGACCTGGCGCGACGAAAACGCCGCCCCCGACGTCACCCACTGGAACTACGACCCCGCCACCGGCCTCCTCACCAACAAGGTCTACGCCGACGGCCTCGGCCCCCGCTACGAATACGATCCCGCCGGACGCCTCGCCAAGCGCGTCTGGGCCCGCGGTGTCGAAACCGATTACGCCTACGACCCCCTCGGCCAGCTCTTTTCCATCGACTACTCCGACTCCACCCCCGACGTCGCCTTCACCTACGACCGCCTCGGCCGCCAGCTCACCGTCACCGACGTCCTCGGCACCCGCACCAACGTCTACGACGCCCTGAACCTCCTCGAAGAGCGCCACCCCGACGGCACCGCCCTCGTCCGCACCTACGACGCCTACGGCCGCGCCTCCGGCATCGCCCTCGATCCCGACTACTCCGTCGGCTACGGCTACGACGCCTTCGGCCGCTTCTCCACCGTCGCCGTCTCCAACGGCCCCACCTTCACCTACACCTACCTCCCCGGCACCGCCCTCCTCTCCGGCTACATCAACACCCTCGGCCTCTCCGTCGCCTACGCCTACGAACCCCACCGCGACCTCAAGACCCTCGTCTCCAACGCCTGGGGCACCAACCCCATCTCCACCTTCGCCTACACCTACGACGCCATCGGCCGCCGCACCGCCCGCCTCGACGACGGATTGACAACCAACCTCTTTGCCTATAACCTTCGCTCCGAACTCACCTCCGCCCACATGTCCACCAACCTCTACGCCTACACCTACGACCCCATCGGCAACCGCCTCTCAGCCACCGAGAACGGCGCCACCACCTTCTACGCCGCCAACGAACTCAACCAGTACACCAACGCCCTGGCCGGCGGCCGTGCCCCCACCTACGACCCCGACGGCAACATGACCTCCGACGGCACTTGGTCCTACGCTTGGGACGCCGAAAACCGCCTCGTGGGCGTTTCCCCCCGTGTCCTGATCACCGGCAGCCGCACCTATTCCTACGAATACGACCACATGGGGCGCCGCGTGAAAAAGGCTGAAAAGCGCCACACCATGGCGGAATCCGATTGGATCATCCACACCTTCGACTGCGACGCCTGGAACCTCCTCCGCGAGCGCATCCAGGCCGCCGATGCCATGACGACCAACCAATACACCTGGGGCCTCGACCTCTCCGGCACCCTGGCCGGCGCCGGCGGCATCGGCGGCCTTCTTGCCGCCACCCTGGACGGCACCAACGCCTTCTACACCTGCGACGCCAACGGCAACATCACCGACCTGTCGGCTGAAGACGGCGCCCTCCTCGCCCACTACGCCTACGCCCCCTACGGCACCCCCACCGCCCAATCCGGCCCTCTCGCCCCTCTCAACCCCTTCCGCTTCAGTTCCAAGTATTGGGATGGGGATGCGGAACTTTTACCGTTTCTTCCTATGGGGAATTTTTCTTGAAACGACTGGCTGTGTTGTTGCAATTGAAGGAAACCTTGACCATAGGTGGCATGACGACTACGATTGGCATAATGGACTTTCTGCATATATCCCTGGCTTCGGGATGGTGAAAAGATGAAGATGCAAATCTATTAGAAGAAAACGATCGTGCAAAGTCTTTCAAAATGCTATTGGAATGGACCCAGACACTTAAGGCCAAACATACAATCTGCCAGAAGCGGATGAATTCATCTGAATTTGAATGGGGTGAACCGACATCTGGCGGGACGGGAATTTGCAAAAAATTGTGAATTGCTCATCAGTATCTGCGTGAGGTGGATAAACTCGAATCAAAAGAGGTCTTCCAATGAGGATAAATCTTCGTTATTTCAAGCGCGGCCATATTGCTTGTACCGCTATCATCTTGATCGGCTATGTAGCCTTTCACATTCCTGTGTGGCCATTTTTTCCTGTATTTTATGTGCTCCCATTTCACGAGCGAGAAAAGTTGGCATCGGTTTCACCTTTTTTGACTCAAGAAGACGCAGATGCCATCGGCTGCATCCTGAACAAATACAACGAAAAGTATTTATGGGCCAATAATGCCATTTTCGTCTCTCACTCGCTGTTTTTCGACAAAGAACTTCGCTGGAATTACACGACAAAATCGGGTATGCTGCTTCCTCTCCGTAATTTCCAGCGCGATTCATCCTCCGATGGCGCACCTCCTCGGTGGATTGAATTGAGGAGGATCAAGGCAAGCCATTAGATGATTTTGCATGGTGACTTACGGTGAATTGCAAATGAAAAGGGACAGCGGGTTTTAAGAGGCGCAGGGGATGGGATTAGACGACGGAGGTTCGGTAGGCGATGGCGGCCGGGCCGCCGAGCGATTCCCGGTGGATGGAATTGGGCCAGGCTTCGAGGAGGCGGATGCGCCGGACAGGCACTTTTGAGAAGTCCGTCCCTTTGGGATGCCGGCGGCGGACGAGGCGGTTGAGGTCTTCGACGGAGCCCTTCTCCCATGCGGCGTACGCCTGGGCGTCGTAGACGTTGCATCCGGCGCGCTTTTCGAGGAGCCGGAGCCGAGGAATTCGCGCCCGTTGTCCGTGGTCACGGAGCGGGCGCCTTTGAGGGGGCTGTCGCGGCGTCGCAGGATCCGCCGGATGGCCTGCAGCACGGAGGCTTGGCCGATGTGGGGGAATTCTTCCAGGATGCCCGTCGGCTGCGACGATCGGCCAGGACGAGGAGGCTGCCGTGCCCGCCTGCGCCGGAGACGATCGTGTCCATCTCGAAGTCCCGCCCCCCTCCGCCCCTCCCGCGCGGCCCCGGCGTGGTGTCCCTTGGCATCCTGCAACTTCCCGGTGTGAAAAAAAGCGGGGGCGGGGGTTGCGTTTCGGGCGGATTGCGCTATTTTACTCCGTGAAAGGAAAATCCGACCGACAGGAGGCTCCCGATGACAGACAGCAACAACCGCAACCGCAATCCGCAGAACGCCGGCGACGGCGCGAATGAGAAGACCGCCCTGCAGAAGTTCGGGCGCGACCTGACCGAGGACGCGCGCCGGGGGCGGATCGACCCGGTGATCGGGCGCGACGGCGAGACGCGCCAGGTGCTGCAGATCCTGTCGCGCCGTACGAAGAACAATCCGATCCTGATCGGGGAGCCCGGGGTGGGGAAGACGGCGATCGCCGAAGGGCTGGCGCGGCGGATCGTGGCGGGCGACGTGCCGGAGTCGCTCAAGAACCGCAAGGTCATTGCGCTGGACATCCAGTCGATTTTGGCGGGGGCGTCCTACCAGGGGCAGTTCGAGGAGCGGTTCAAGGCCGTGCTCAAGGAGGTGGCGGGTTCGAAGGGGCAGGTGATCCTGTTCATCGACGAGCTGCACACGCTCGTGAACGCCGGGCGGACGGCGGGGTCGACGGGGGCGGGCGACATGATCAAGCCGGCGCTGGCGCGCGGGGAGCTGCGGTGCCTGGGGGCGACGACGCTGGACGAATACCGCAACTACATCGAGAAGGACCCGGCCTTTGCGCGGCGGTTCCAGCCCGTCTATGTCGGCGAGCCGTCGTCCGAGGACGCCCTGACCATCCTGCGGGGCCTGAAGGAGCCCTACGAGGCGCACCACGGCATCCGCATCCAGGATGCGGCGCTGGTCGAGGCCGTCCGGCTGTCGTCGCGCTATATTGCGGACCGCTTCCTGCCGGACAAGGCCATCGACCTGGTCGACGAGGCGCTTGCGGGGCTCAAGATCGAGACCGAGTCCAAGCCCGTGGAGATCGATGCGCTGGCGCGCCGGGCGATGCAGCTGGAGATGGAGGCCGTGTCGTTGCGGAAGGAGTCCGACGAGCCGTCCCGCAAGCGGCTGGCGGCCCTGACGGCCGAGAAGAAGGTCCTCGACGGGAAGATTGCCGAGCTGGAGGCGCGCTGGGACCACGAGAAGGTGCTGCTGTCGCGCATCCGCGAGGCGACGGCCGAGCGCGACGCCCTGCGGATCCGGCAGGAGGCGGCCGAGAACGCCGGCGACCTGGCGGCCGCCTCCGAGATCAAATACGCGCTTTTGCCCGCGGCCAACAAGAAGCGCGACGAAGCGCAGGCGGCCCTCGACGCGCTGGCGAAGGGGCAGCGGCTGCTGCAGGAGGAGGTCACGCCCGACGAGATTGCCGCCGTGGTGTCCCGGCGCACGGGGATTCCGCTCGACCGCCTCCAGCAGTCCGAGCAGACGCGCCTGCTGCAGCTCGAGGAGCACCTGCGTCGCCGCGTCGTCGGGCAGGATGACGCGCTGGCGGCGGTGGCGCGGGCCATCCGGCGTTCGCGTGCGGGGCTGCAGGACCCGAACCGGCCGATCGGGTCGTTCCTGTTCCTCGGGCCGACCGGCGTCGGGAAGACGGAGCTGGCGCGGGCGTTGGCGGAGTTCCTGTTCGATGACGAGAACGCGATCATCCGGCTGGACATGTCGGAGTATTTCGACAAGCACACCGTGTCGCGGCTTATCGGCGCGCCGCCCGGATATGTCGGCTACGACGAGGGCGGGCAGCTGACCGAGCCGGTCCGCCGGCGGCCCTATTCGGTCATCCTGCTCGACGAGATCGAGAAGGCGGACCCGTCGGTCTACAACGTCTTTCTGCAGGTGCTCGACGCGGGGCGGCTGACCGACGGGCAGGGGCGGACGGTCGACTTCCGGAATACGCTGGTGATCATGACGTCCAATGCGGCGGGGCCGGTCATCGGCGAAGCGCTTGCGGACCGGCCGGACCTGCCGGCCAGCGATCCGGCGTTCCTCGAGCTCCGGCGGCGCGTGCTGGCCGACCTGAGCGGCGTCTACCGCTTCCGTCCCGAGCTGCTGAACCGGTTCGACGAGACGGTGCTGTTCCGTCCGCTGGGGCTGCCGCAGCTGGAGCAGATCGTTTCGCTGCAGGCCGCGCGGATCCAGAAGCTGCTCGACGGGCGCGACATCCGCCTGGTGCTGACCGAGGCCGCCCTCGCGAAGGTGGCCGCCGACGGGCACGATCCCGCCTTTGGGGCGCGACCGATCAAGCGGGCCGTCCAGGCCCTGGTCCAGGACCCGCTGTCCGAACTGATCCTGGCGGGGAAGATCCCCAGCGGATCGGTCGTGACGGCGGACTTCGACCCCGACGCGCCCGAGCGGCTGGCCTTTGCCGTCGCACCGTCGACGGCCGTCGCGGTCCGCCCGCCGGCCAAGAAGGCCTAGGCGTCGCTGGAACCCTCTGGGGCCCGGCCCGGCCTGCCTGCCGGGCCGGAGCCTATGTCAGGAGCGGGAGGAGGCGGGGCTCGATGAAGCGGACGCGGTCGGCGGCGGCGGTTTCGGCCATGGTCGTGCTTCCTTGGTCATGGGCTTCAGGAGGGACCCTGGACCGATTAAAAATCGATTTCAAGGGGAATTTTCCGGGCTGGGGGAGGAAGTTGGCGGCGACAAAATTGGGA
>JAZQOP010000160.1:0-7482 GCA_045627965.1 Kiritimatiellia bacterium
CCCACGTTCCTGGGGTTTTGTGGCGGGCGGTGGGGGGTGTTGGCGCTTGGGGGGGGGGGGAGGTTGGGGTAGGGTGGGGGCGCTATGGCAACTTGGTTCGGCAAGCTTGTATCGTCGGTGGCCTGGATCAGCATCGTGGAAATCGCGGTGCTGGCGGTGGTGTTCTTTTTTCTCATCAAGGCGTTTCGCGACACGCGGGGCGCGGAGATCCTGTGGGGGCTGCTGGCGATCGTCGGCGGGCTGGCCATCCTGGCGCGGTTCGCGAACCTGCAGGAGTTGAACTGGCTTTTGCAGTGGGTGCTGGGCTATGCGGCGCTGGCGGCGTTCGTGCTGTTCCAGCCGGAGATCCGCCAGGTGCTGGCGAAGATCGGCTCGCGCCACCGGGCGACGGACGGGGAGCTGGCGGCGGAGACGATGGCCGAGGTCGAGGAGGCGGTGGCCCGGCTGTCGAGCGAAAAGATCGGCGCGCTGATCGCGATCGAACGCGAGAATACGCTGCATGCGCTGCAGGAGGGCGGCCGCGTGCTGGATGCGGCGGTGAGCGCGGACCTGCTGTGCACGATCTTCTACCCGGGGACGGCGCTGCACGACGGCGGCGTGGTCGTCAGCGAAAACCGCCTGCTGCGCGCCGGCTGCATGTTCCCGATGGCGACGGGCCTGGGGGACGTGGAGCAGACGGTGGAGGGCGAGCGGCGGTCGTCGATCGGCCGCCTCGGGATGCGGCACCGCGCGGCGCTGGGGCTGGCGGAGGACACGGATGCGCTGGTGGTGGTCGTGAGCGAGGAGACGGGCGCCGTGCGCGTGGCGGCGAACCGCAAGCTGACGGGCGTGCTGACGGCGGACCAGCTGCATACGGCGCTGGTGGCGTTCTTCGTGAAGCGGACGGCGAAGTCCTACGCCAAGGCCGAGCCTGCGACCTCGGGCGCGCCGGCGTCGGCGGAATCGGGAGGTGAGGCGTGATTTCCTGGACGGAATGCTGGGGCCGCCTGCGGCCGGTGCGCAAGGCGGCGCGGAAGTTCTGGTATACGACCGCCGGGACGGCGGTGGTGGCCGTGGCGATGGCCTGGGGCGTCTGGTTCCTGGTGCACGGCGCGATCAGCTACTCGGCCGACTACACGGTCCCCCTGAACGTGAGCGTGCCGGAGGGCTGGATCGTCGTGCGCCAGTCCTTGAAGGAGCTGAAGCTGGTGGTGCAGGGGTCGGAGAACGACATCTCGGCGCTGACGCAGGACATGATCAAGGTGCGGGCGGTGCTGGATCCTGAAAAGGGCGCGCACCAGACGATCCTGCTGGCCGAGCGGCATGTGACGTGCCCGTACCGCGTGCGGGTGGATGCCGCGTCGCTGCCGGCGCAGGAGGTCGAGGTGGACATCGAGCGGAAGGTGACGAAGGCGGTGCCGATCCGCGTGGCGACCCAGGGCAAGGTGCCGGTCGGATATGAGCCGCGGCTGACGACCGAGCCGATGGCGATGACGGTGACGGGGCCCGAGAGCGAGCTGGAGAACCTGACGGAGGTCTTGACGGTCCCGGTCAACGTCGATGGCATGACGGAGAGCTTCAGGCGGCCGAACTGCCCGCTGTCGCGTCCGCCGGAGGGCAAGCTCCGGCAGTATGAGCGCGAATCGGTGGCGTTGCAGGCCGACATCGTGAAGGCGACGAACGTCAAGCGCTACGAGCACCTGCCGGTGCGGCTGCTGGTGCCGTCGGGCCAGGCGGTGCGCGCGGAGCTGGAGCCCGAGTCGTGCGCGGTGGCGGTGGAGGGGAACCCCAGCCTGCTGCAGGAGCTGACGGCGGACGGCGTGCGGCTGTTCGTCGAGCCGTCGACGTTCGTCCCGGGGGGCGAGCCGGTGCTGCGCGAAGTGCTGGTGTCGGTGCCGAACGGCCTGGCGTGCAAGGTGGAGCCGAAGCAGGTGCGCGTGCGGATGCTGCCGGCGGGGGGGCGCTGAACCCATGTGGCGGCTCGGGACATCCCTCGCGATGGCTGCGCTGGCAACGGCGATGTCGGCGCCGCCGGCGGAAGGGGCGTCGTGGGACGGCGTGGCGCTGGCGGCGGACGCGGCGCGGCTGAACGCGGAGGCGGCGGCCGCGGCGGCGGACGGCCGGCGGCAGGAGGCGATGCGCCTCTACATCCGGGCGGCGAAGGCGGACGTGGCGAACGCGGAGGCGATGTATCGCCTCGGGGAGCTGCTCCTCGAGGCGGGGATGTCGGACAAGGCGGCGGCCGTGATGGGGCGCGTGCTGGCGGCCTATCCCGCAGACCCCGGCGCGCGCATCGGCCGCGCCGCGGCGACGGCCGCCCGCCCCGACGCCTCGGCGGCCGACCTGGCCGCCGCCCTGGAGGACCTCGACGTGGCAGAGGCCGCGGCCGGCGCCGCCGCCCCCGTCGAATATTTCCGCAGCCGCCTGCTCTACCGCACGGGGGACCTGGACGGCGCGGCGGCCGCGGCGCGCGATGCGCGATGGATGGACGCGGAGGAGCCCGTCTCCGCCGCGCAGACGGAACTCTACGAACAGCAGGAACAGCTATGCAACGCGACCCGTGCCGCCCTTTCACCTCTCGACTGACCGCCGCCGCCCTCGCGCTGGCCGGCCTCGCCTGGACGGCCGCGGCGGAAACGCCTCCGGCGCCCGCCACGGTCACGGGGGCCGACGGCCGGCCGATCGTCATCTACAAGGCGGGCCACGAGCCGCAGCCGACGCCCTCGCCCATCGTCTGGGACGGCGACGTCGCCACTCTCGGCTCGGTCGTCCTCGACCGCGCCACCCGGACGGTCACGACGACGGGCTGGGTTAACCAGGCCGGCGGCATCGTCGAGCTGCTGGCGTGCGGCGAGAAGGGGAAGGTCCACGAGTCGGTCTTCGTCCTGGCGGTCAATCCGCTCGACCTACAGGCGGCCCTCCTGCTGGCGGGCTGCCGCGGCGGCGAGGTGATGCCGGGCTTCGGGCTCGGCCCGGCCGACGGCTCGCCGGTCGACATGTGGGTCGACTGGACGGACCCCGGGAGCGGCGAGCCCCGCCGCGCCCGCGCGGAGTCGTTCGTCTGGGACGTGACGCGGGAGGCCCCCGTCCAGGACGGCCCGTGGGTCTTTACGGGCTCGGTCGTCTACAACGGCCGCTTCAAGGCGCTGGCGGAGGAGTCGCTGGTGGCGACCTTCTGGGACCCGTTCGCCATCGTCAACAACCCCTACGAGATCGGCGGCGACGACCACGCCTGCCTGGTGAACACCAACACGGTCCCGCCGCTGGGCACGCCCATCCGCTACAGTTTCGTCCCCGCGCCGGCGCACAGCCCGGACCTCGACGTCCGGGGCGTCCGCGACGCCCCCCCCCGCACCCGCTTCGGCTACTGACGGCCATGAAAGAAGGCAAACGATGATCCCGATCCTCAAAGGCAACGATCTCAACCACATGCGGAAGGCCTGCCGCCTGTCCGCGCTCATCCTCCGCGAAGTCGCCGCCGCGGTGCGCCCCGGCATGACGACGGGCGAAATCGACGCGTTCGCGGCCGAGCGGATGCGCTTCCACCACGTCAAGTCCACGTTCCTCGGCTACGGCGGCTTCCCCGGCTACACCTGCCTGTCGATCAACGAGGAGATCGTCCACGGCATCCCGGGCGACCGGACCGTCCATGACGGCGACATCCTCTCGATCGACCTCGGCGTGACCGTCGACGGCTTTACGGGCGACAACGCGGTGACCGTGCCCGTCGGCTCGGGCGTGCCGCAGGGCTGGCTCGCCCTGTGCCGCGTCTGCCGCGACTCGCTGGCGGCCGGCCTGGCCCAGGCGCGCGCCGGGAACCGCGTCGGCGACATCGGCGCCGCCGTCCAGCGCGTGGCCGAAAGCTGCGGCTACGGCGTCGTCCGCGACTACTGCGGGCACGGCGTCGGCCGCCATCTGCACGAGGACCCGCAGATCCCCAACTACGGCCTCCCCGGCAAGGGCGCCCGCCTGCGCCCCGGCATGTGCCTGGCCATCGAGCCGATGATCAACCTCGGCACCTGGAAGGTCGAGCTGATGCACAACAACTGGACTGTCAAGACGGGCGACCGCCTCCCCTCCGCCCATTTCGAGCATACCGTCCTCGTCACCGACGGCGACCCCGAAATCCTGACCGCCGTCCCCGATTCCGCCCCCGCCTGCCCCGCCCTCGATTCGCTCGGCCCGGCCGGCTCCTACCCCGACTAGGCCTTCGCCCATGCCCCCGCCGACCGCCCACGCCCCGGCCCTGCCCGACCCCGTCTTCGAGGTCCGCGACCTGTCGGTGCACGCCGGCCCGGCGGAAATCGCCGCCCACGTCTCCCTGACGCTCCGCCCCGGCCGGATGACCGCCCTCGTCGGCGAAAGCGGCTGCGGCAAGTCGCTGACGGCCGCCGCCCTCGGCGACCTGCTCCCCGCCGGCCTGGCGAGCACCGCGGCCGCCCCCTCCGCCCTGCGCGCCGGGCCGCACGGGCTGGCCTACGTCTTCCAGGACCCGGGCGTCCACCTGAACCCCGTCCTCACGGTCCGCGCCCAAATCGCCGAGGCCCTCGCGGCCGCGGGCGTCCCGCGCGCCGCCCGCAAGGCCCGCATCCTCGACCTCCTGGAGCGCGTCGGGCTGCCCGATCCGCCGCGCGTCGCCGCGTCCTATCCGCACCAGCTTTCCGGCGGCATGCAGCAGCGCGCGATGATCGCCATGGCCCTGGCCCTTTCGCCGCGCGTCCTGGTGGCCGACGAGCCGACGACCGCCCTCGACGTCACGGTCCAGGCGCGCATCCTGGACCTGCTGCGCCACCTGCAGGTGACGGAAAACCTGGCGGTGCTCCTGATCACCCACAACCTCGGCGTCGTGGCGCAGGTCGCCGACGACATGGCGGTGATGTATGCCGGCCGCATCGTCGAGCAGGGGCCCGTCCCGCTCGTCCTGCGCCAGGCCGCGCACCCCTACGTCCACGCCCTGCTCCGGGCCCTCCCGACGCTCCGCGGCACCGCCCCGGGCGCCCTGCTCCAGGAAATCCCCGGCCGCGTTCCGCCGCCCGGCTCGCGCCCCCCCGGCTGCCGCTTTGCGCCGCGCTGCCCCGCGGCGACGCCCGAATGCTCCGCCGCCGAGCCGCCCCTGGCGGCCATCCATCCCGGCGCCGTGCCTCCGCATCTGGCCGCCTGCCTCCATCCCATGCCATGAAGACCCTACGCCCGACCGCCCTGTCCCTCCTTTCGCTGGCCTGCCTCTGGCTCGCCATGGCCTGCCAGTCCGCCGCGCCGCGCCGCATCACCGTCCTCCCTCCGCGCTCCCAGTGGACCGTCGTCACGAACGAGGTCCTCGTCCCGAACGAGTTCTCGCCGACGGCCCCCCCCGTCGAGCGCGACGTCGAAATCGACCTTTCCCGTCCCACGATGCTCGCGGCGGCCGCCCTCGAATGGATGCCCGATAGCGTCCCTCAGGCCTACTCCATCCAGGTCACCTCCGCCCCGGCGGCCGCCCCCTGGGCGACGGTCGCGACCTCCACCTCGCCGGCCTCGGGCATGCAGCTGGTGACCTTCCCCCCGGTGGCGGGCCGCCACTTCCGCGTCCACGTCCCCTCCGCCGACGCGACGAACCCGCCGACCCTGCTCCGCCTCCAGCCGATCGCGCTGGCCAACCGTCCGACGGCCTCCTTCACGGTCGGCGGCACGAACATCCCCGTCGCGGACCCGGTCCCGCTCTTCGACGGCGCGCCCGAGACGGTCCTGGCCGCCCCCGCCGTCCCCCCGGGCACGCCGGTCGTCCTCGATATCGACCTCCACGCCCCCTTCTTCGCCGGGGCTGTCCGGATCGACTGGGCGTCGGCGGACAGCCGCCCCGAGAGCCTGGCGCTTTTCTTCTCGATGGACGGCGCGAAATGGACCGCCGTCGGCTCCATCGAGACGGAGAACGCCGACGTCTCCGACCTGATTGCCGCGACGCGCACGCTGCCCGTCCGCTTCCTGCGCTTCGAGACGGTCTCCCCGGCCGCCTCCACGAACGCCGTCCGCGCCCCCGCCTTCGTGCTGGCGAACCTGTTCTTCCGCGACAGCTCCGCCGCCTCGCGCCCCTGGCGCCTCTACGAGTTCGCCGCCGCGAAGGCGCCACCCGCCCTGGCCCCGCGCGTCCTGCTCAGGCAGCTGCCGAGCTGGACGGTCGCCGTCGCCGGCGGCGCGGCCGCCGAGCCGCTGATTTCGACCGAGGGGGCCTTTGCGCCCGCCGCATCCGCGCCGTCGCTCTGGCCGATCGCCATCGTCGGCACCAACGTCTACTCGCCGTCCGTCGCGACCTCCGCCGACTACGCCGTCCCGGCCCCCGGCGTCCCGCTGCCGTCGGCCACCTGGTCGTTCGGCGACGGCCTTTCCCTGGCCATGCGCATCCTGCCGATGCCCGCGGCCTCCGGCGACGGGGAGCCGGTCCGCCCCCTCGCGATGGCCTCCTACGAATGGCGCTCCTCCGCGGCGGAACCGCTGCCCGTCCGCCTTGCCTGGGTGCTCCGTCCCGTCCGCATCCCGTCCGTCCCTGCCGGCGGCGGCTTTGCCTTCGTCGGCCGCCTGCGCGCCGCGCGTCCCGACGCCGACCTGGCCCCCGACCTCCAGGAAATGCGCGTCAACGCCGAACCGCTCTACGCCGTCGCGCAAAAGGGCGTCCGTTTCGTCGCCTCCGACTTCCACGAGGACGACATCTCGGCCGCCCTCCTCGCCCCGCCCGCGCTGCCCGGCGACGATTCGGCCATCGACCGCATGGGCCTGGCCTCGGCCGCCTGGGTCCTCGACGCCGTCATTCCGCCGGGCGCGACCTCCCGCACGGTCGTCGCCGCGACCGCGCCCTCGTTCGACGCCGACCGCCTCCTCGACTTCTTCTCGAAGCCGACCCCCGCCGTCCCCGGCCTGGCCGGCGCCGCGGAGGGCGCCTCGGAGCCGTCCCGCCGCGCCGCGCGCCACGGCCCCCGCCGCCCCGCCGCGCCGGGGCCCGCCTGGCCGTCGACCGAGGACGAGGCCGAGGCCCTCTTCGACGCCGCCTACGCCGACGCCGTCTTCGCCGCCACCGCCGCCGTCGCCGCCTATGCCCCGTCGGCCCACCATCCCAAGCCCTTCCTCCTCCAGCGCCTCCAGCTCTCCTACCTGCTGCACCGCCGCGCCGCCGCGCGGCTCGTCCCCGACGACCAGCGCCGCATCCGCCTCGACGACGACATCTGGCGCTTTGCCGCCCTCCTGCGCCTCGGCTGCACGGACGAGGCCGCCGACTGGCTCGACACCCTCCTCGAGGCCCAGGACCCCGTCACCGGCGCCGTCCCTGCGCTCTACGCCTCCTTCCCCCTGGACCATGGCGCCCCCGCCGTCCCCGCCCCCGAGGCCGAGCAGGCCGGCCTGCATTCCGCCCACGCCCAGCTGGCCTTCGCCTGCATGGAATACTACCGCTTCACCCACGACATGGCCTTCCTGCGCCGCGCCTACCCTTCGATGCGCGCCGCCATGGCCCACCTCCAGGAGCTGCGCGCCTCC
>JAZQOP010000161.1:0-5091 GCA_045627965.1 Kiritimatiellia bacterium
AGAAAACACTCCAAGCAGCATACTTGTGTCCCACATTTTCCTGAAAAACACACAAAAAACGCTCAATCCAGCGTATGAAATCCACCATTTGCGCATCAACGCATTAGAATAGATTTCTGTCACCACAACGCAATACCAAACTGTTAAAACAACTGAATCTTGCGGCGTCGAATAAGTCCAAAGCGGGGCACACAATGCAACAGGAGCCCATCGATACCACCATGCGCACGCCTTGCGCAACAGCCAACATAGCCAACCACAAAGGCAAAAGAACAAACCCATTTGTAACAAACTACCAGGAACCGCCCCAGCCAGTGCGCCGGCGCCCCCGCCGAAATCCGCGGCACAATCCCCGCCACCACCACGATCAACATGACCGGAAGCACTGAAAATGCGGTTTCGCGAAATTTGGAGCGTAGATCCATGGCAAACGGGCATCCGCGGACCGCCCGCACGGCGGCTCAGGAAACGTCCGCGCGACGCATGGGGGGACTCACTTGCCCGGTTGTCTAAGGCGGGAACCTGCCGCAGCCTCCACGGAGACTGCCGGACACCGGCTCCCTATGATTTTTCGATGTAGGAAGGGAGAACGTGCCATGCATCGCGCGGACGTCCCAAAGCATACCCCCCCGCCCCCTCCCTTGCAAGCCCCCAACCCGGACCGCTCCGTGAAAGTTGCAGGATGCCCGGGAACGCCCCTCAAGGGCGGACGGCGCAGCCAGTCGCGGGGGGCCGTCGGCCGAAAAGGGGCGGGGCCACGGCTACCAGCCCATCTGGACGTGGTAGCGGTCGGCGAGGTCGCGGGCTTCGGCCTCGGCGGCGGCGCTCCTGGCCGCCAGGTTGGCCTTCAGGATCTGGTAGATCTTCTGCTGGGCCCAGTCGCGGCGGATCGACTCGGATCCCGGCGCCGCCTCCGCCAGGTCGATGGGGAAGACCATGTCGAAATCCCGGCCGCCGGCCTTGCCGACGACCTGCAGGACGCCGCTCGCCTCCGTCAGCGGGGCGCGGCCGACAAGCTTGAGCGGGCGGTCGACGTAGAGGTGCGTGAGGGCGGACGGGTAGATTTCGGCGCGGAGGTCGCCGCCCATGCGGTAGCTCAGGTCCATCAGGCACGGACGCGCCAGTTCGCGGGCCGCCGCGACGCCGAGCTGGGGGATCTTGTCGCGGTCGGCGGCCGCCCAGGTCGACCCGCGGTTGTTCTGGGCCAGCATGTCCAGCAGGAAGGCGTTGACATTTTCGCCCGCGCCGATGGTGAAGACCGACACGTTGCCGCCGTTCAGGCGCGTAAAGCGCGTGATGATGTCGGAATTGTCCATCAGGCCCATCGTCGGGCGCCCGTCGGTCAGGAGGACGACGATCAGGGGGCGGGCTGGATCGGCCGGCACGTGCAGGATCTGCTGGAGCGAGGCGAACAGGTCGGTCTTTCCGCCCAGGCGCAGCTTGTCGACGAAGCGCAAGCCCTGGCCGAGCGATTCGCTCGTCACGGGGGCCCAGTTGGTGAAGCAGGTCGAGACGTCCTCGCTGTAGGCCATGATGTTGAAGCGGTCGACGGTCGTCAGCGTCCGCAGGTAGGCTTCGAGGGCCTCCTTGAAGAAGTCGAGCTTGCGGCGGGTGATCGATTCGGAGCAGTCCTGGACCAGGAGGACATCCTTGGGGAGGACCGGCAGGGCCTGCTCCGATCCGCGGCCGATCTCGACCTGGAAGTAAAGGAAATCCTCGTTGCGGTCGATCCAGCTGGACGTGCGGATGGCTAGGCGGTCCTCGATCGGGGTCATCGTCGAGACGTCCTCGGGGCGTTCGTCGTCGAGGGCCAGGAGGTCGTCGTTGAAGGCCGTCACGGCATCCTCGGAAGGCATCGAGTTCATCACGGCGACGTCCTCGGGGGCCAAGGCCAGCTCGACGGCGCCGACAGGCGGCAGGACGGCCGGGGCGCCGGCGCCGGAGGCCGCGGCCGCCTGGCGGTCGATCAGGTCGCTTGCCGCCGCAAACGTCACGTCGGGGGCTCCCTGGACGCGCTCGACCTTGGGCGTGACGCGCCGCGGCAGGGCCGCCAGCTCGTCGTCGACCAGGCGGCGCTCGATTTCCTGGATTTCCTGGCGGAACGACTCGGGGGTCGCCTCGAAGATGTCGGCGGGGACGACGTCGGGGGCCTCGCCGGCGCGGGCGGGGTCCGCGGCCGCGTAGGGTTTCGCGGCCGCCTCGCCCAGGAAATCGTCGAGGAGGTCCTTTTGGCGCTCGGCGATCTTTTCGAAGGCGTCCGGGTTCTCGGGGACGAAGCGCTGGGTCTTCTCGTAGGGCGAGGACGGCGGGGTCGAGGTCACATCCCCCAGCTTCATCGGCTCGGCCGCCTCGCGGCGGGGGCGGTCGCGGATGACCATTTCGCCGACCTGCAGGTCCGGCAGCTCGACCCAGAGCCACGAATGGAGCCCGATGGAAAGCGCCAGCGCCGCGACGAACAGGCCGATGCGCCCCCGCGAAGGGCGCGGATCGGCGTAGGAGGCGGTGTATGGCGGGATCTTCAGGCTCATGGAATGCTCAACGCCCTCGAAGCATACCTTTTGCGCTCCGTCTTGTCATCAGGAATTCATCGTCATCAGGAATTCCGCGTTCTTGCGCGTCTTCTTCAGGCGGCCGATCAGCAGCTCCATGGCCTCGGTCGAAGGCACGCCGCTCAGCGCCTTGCGGAGCGTCCAGATGCGGGCCAGCTCGTCGGGATAGGTCAGCAGCTCCTCCTTGCGGGTGCCGGACTGCTCGATGTTGATGGCGGGGAAGATGCGCTTGTCGACCAGGGAACGGTCGAGGCAGACCTCCATGTTGCCGGTGCCCTTGAACTCCTCGAAGATGACCTCGTCCATGCGGCTGCCCGTGTCGACCAGGGCCGTCGCGATGATCGTCAGGCTGCCGCCGCCCTCGATGTTGCGGGCCGCGCCGAAGAAGCGCTTGGGCATGTGCATGGCGTTGGCATCGATGCCGCCGGAGAGGATCTTGCCGCTGTGCGGGGCCGTCGTGTTGTAGGCGCGGGCCAGGCGCGTGATCGAGTCGAGGAGGATGACGACGTCCTGGCCCGCCTCGACCTGGCGCTTGGCCATCTCGATGACGAGCTCCGCGATCTGGGCGTGGCGCTCGGGAGCCTCGTCGAAGGTCGAGCTGATGACCTCGGCCTTCGTGTTGCGCTCCATGTCGGTGACCTCCTCGGGGCGTTCGTCGATCAGCAGGATGATCAGGCGCACCTCGGGGTTGTTTTCCGAGATCGAGTTGGCCATCATCTGCATCAGGACGGTCTTGCCGGTGCGCGGAGGGGCGACGATCAGGCCGCGCTGGCCCTTCCCGATCGGCGTCAGGAGGTCCATCACGCGCATGTTGATGTTGTTATGGCTCGCCACTTCCAGGCGCAGGCGCTCGTCGGGGAAGACCGGGCGCAGGTTCTCGAAGGGGACGACGTCGCGCCCCTCGTAGGGGAGCTTCCCGTTGAGCTTGACGACGCGGTCGACCGCGAAGAACTTCTCCTTGTCGCGCGGCGGGCGCAGCTCCACCTCGACCATGTCGCCCGTGCGGAGGCCCCACTGGCGCACGATCTGGGCGTTGATCGGGACGTCGTCGGGGCTTGCCACGTAGTTGTTCTCGGGCGAGCGCAGGAGCCCGTGGTTCGTCTGGACCAGGTCCACCGCCCCGTAGCTCATCGCCGTGCCGCCGCAGCGCGCGTTCGCCTTCAGGATCTCGAAGATCCACTCGTGCTTGCGGAACATTCCGGGGGCGTCGATGTGGAAATGGTCGGCGAGCTCCTTCAGCTGCGCCATCTGGAGGCCCTGCAGGTCGTTCAGCTTCAGCGGAAGGGCCAATTTTGCACGCTCCTCGGCCTCCGCCGCGGCCTGCGCGGCCGCCGCGGCGCGCTGGGCCTCACGCGCCGCCTGCTCCTCGGGCGTCAGGGGCGGACGCTGGGGGCGGTTGTCGCGGCCGTTCTGGAAGCGGTCGCGGCGGTTGCTGTCGCGGCCGTTGAAATTCCCGTTGGCGCCACCGTTGGGGTTGCGGTTGCCGCCGCCCTGCCCTTCGCGCTGCTGGCGTTCGCGCCGGCGTTCCAGCCAGCGTTCCCGGCGAGACAGGTGGCGCTCGCCGTTGCCGCCGCCGTTGTTGTTGCCGCCGAACCCGTTGAATCCGCCCACCGGCTCGCCCGGAGGGAGCGGACGCGTCGGGCGCGCGCCAAAAATCTCGTCCGCGGACGGCGTCGCGGCCTCCGTCGGCGCCGGCGAGACGGCGGCGGCGGGCGCGGGGGGCATCGTCGGCAGGGTCGCCGGCGGTGTCGGCATCGGCGGGCGCGCCGGGGGCGGCGGGGGAGGAGGCGGTTCGGCCGCCTTCGGGGCCTCGGGCACCACCGGGGGCGGGAGCGGAGGATTGTCCGACGCGCCCGGGCGGAACTCCATCCCGCTACCGATCGTCGTCCCCAGCAGGCTCGGGGGGAGCTTCACTTCCGGCGCCTTCGGCTCGGCCGGCTGCACCTTGCGGGGGCGTCCTCTCGGGCGCTTCGCCGACGCGGCCGGGGCATCGGCGGCGGGGGCCGCGGCGGGAGTGGCAGCGGGGGCCGCGGCGGCAGGCGTCGCCTCGGACGCGGCCACGTCTTCGGGGGACTTGCGGGGTTTGCGGGTTTTGGCGGGTTCGGCCATGATGCTCTCCTGATTCGGGGGGGCCGGAAACGCAGGCCATGCACGATATCGGCCATGCGGATTCCGGAATGCTTCGTTCAACGGCCCCGTCCTTGGTTTGCCTGCCCATCCGCCTTGATTTCCCTGCGGACGGCATCGGCGCCGGGGCGACATGCGGCGGTCCTTCCGCGCGCAACGCCGTACATCATACGCCGCCGCCCCGGCGCTTTCAACTCCGTTTTTCGGCCCCCGCGCCCGCTGAAAGTTGCAGGATGTCAAGGGACACCCCGCGAGGGCGGTGCGGGAGGGCCGGAGGGGGGCGGGAGCCGCCCCGGGGCGGCTCCCGCCCCCCTCCGGCCCTCCTGCCGCAAAAAACGGAAAAGCGCCCCCGATTCTGCTATGCTTGAAGTTCCACAACAAAAAACACCACAGAAGGAGAGCGCCATGCCCCAAT
>JAZQOP010000162.1:0-2702 GCA_045627965.1 Kiritimatiellia bacterium
GCCCCGCCGGCCGCAGCTCCGCCAGATACCGTCCCAGCGCGTCGCGCCAGTCCGGCAGCGGCTCAAACCCCGCCGCCACCAGCTTCGACCTGTCCAGGCGGCTGTTGAACGGGCGCCTCGCCGCCGAAAGGCCATATTCCGCCGTCGTCACCGCCTCCACCCGCGTCCCCATCCCCGCCTGCCGGAAAATCTCCCGAGCGAACGCGCACCACGAAATGTAGCCCCCCTCGTTCGTCGCGTGATACGTCCCGTAGCGCTCCGTCAAGACCATGTCCACCAGCAGCCGCGCCAGGTCGAACGTATACGTCGGCGTCCCCACCTGGTCGTCCACCACCCGCAGCACCTCGTGCGTCGCCCCCGCCTTCAGCATCGTCCGGATGAAATTGTTCCCGTTCAGCCCGAAAACCCAGGCGATGCGGACGATGAAAAACTTCTCCAGCGCCGCCCGCACCGCCTCCTCCCCGTCCAGCTTGCTCTGCCCGTAGACGTTCAGCGGCCGGTAGTCCGTGCAATCCGCCCCCCACGGCTCCGTCCCCTGGCCGTCGAACACGTAGTCCGTGCTGATGTAGGCCATCTTCGCATCCGTCGCCGCCGCCGCACGCGCCAGGTGCTCCGTCCCCGCCACGTTGATCGCCCGCACCTTTTCCAGGTTCTCCGGCGCCTCCGCCGCATCCACCGCCGTCCACGCCGCGCAATGCACCACGACATCCGGCCGCACGCGCTCCACCGCCGCATCCACCGCCGCCCCGTCCGTGATGTCCAGCGGAAAATACCCCGCCATCCCCTCGCACACGGGCAAAATGTCCGTCCCGACCCCCTCGATGCCGCGCCGCGACAGCTCGCCCATCACATCGTGCCCCAGCTGCCCGCCGACCCCTGTCACCAAAATCTTCATGCCGTTCCTCTCGTCCATGACGTTCGCGCCGACGCCGTCCGGCCCGGCACCCGAAACGCCGCCGATCCGCCGCCCAACCCCGCCATTATAGCCATTTCCCCCCCCTTGTCCACGCTTATCCCGCGCCCCGGCGCCCCCGGCCACGCCCTGGCCGACGGCTGCGGAAAGCCCCCAAAGGCCGCGGCGGCCTTTTACGGGCCTTGGCATGGCACCGGGGAGGGGAAAAAAGGCGCGCGGCCGGCCAGGCCGCGCGCCTCGGGACGGTTGCCCGGACGGCTATTCGACCAGGTCGATCAGGTTCCGGACGGCGGGAGCCGCCTCGGATGCCGCCGGAGCGGCCTCCGGGGCCGCGTTCCCCTCCGCCGGGGCGGCCGCTTCGGCAGGGGCCTCGGCCGGCTCGACGGCCTCGCCCGGCACGCCGCCCGCCGACTCCCCGCCGCGGCGGTTGCGGCGGCGGTCGTGGCGGGGACGGTCGCCGTTGCGGGACCCGCGGTCGTCGCGGTCGCGGCGATGGTGGCGGTCGCCGCCCAGGTTCAGGTTCGCCAGGAACGCCTTGCGGAACGTCGAGGACGAGAAGAGGGGCAGGCGCATCTCGGTCGCCTTCGACTCCAGCGAGGGGCCCGACGTGACCAGCGTGTAGGAGCCCTTCTTCGCCAGGGTCAGCGCGCGGTCGATCAGCTTCTCGGCATCCTCCGCGAAGTAGACGACCACGTCCTTGTATTCGCCGCCGTCCTCGACCTCGCGCAGCGGACGTTCCGCCTCGAAGATCGCCGCCATGTCAAAGCCCTCCTCCTCGTGGATCCGCGCCAGCGCGTTCAGGATCGCCACCTGGTCGCGGGGCGACAGGCGACGCCCCGTCTTCTCGTCGCCCAGGCG
Source organism: Kiritimatiellia bacterium (assembly GCA_045627965.1). Classification (GTDB taxonomy): domain Bacteria; phylum Verrucomicrobiota; class Kiritimatiellia; order CAIQIC01; family Lenti-01; genus RGIG3636. Next base: position 1,772 of record JAZQOP010000162.1, read on the forward strand.
GGCGCAATCGACAAAAAACGCCTTGCGCCCGTTGCGCATTCCGGTGGGAGCTCCGCCGAACATTCCCTTGATTGCATCGAAGATGCCCATTCTCTTCTCCTTCGTTGTTCTTCGCTTGCCGCCCGATCGGCGGCGTGTCCTTGCCTGCTCCTCGGCACCCGAGGGCGCGCAGGCGTCTGGAACGACGATGCCGTCTCCGTTGACCCCGGGCTCCGTGAATGGCCGCCCTGCCCCGCGCGGCAGACCGCCGCACCGTCCTACCTTTCCAGACTCGCGCGCGAGTATACCCTCCCCGGCCGAAAAGGCAAACTTTCTTTTCCGCCCGCCGTTTTGCCTTGTCCAAGCGCCGCCGACTTGCTACTGTCCCGCCCGTCACCCCTCGGAGGTCCAACCATGAAGAAAATCCTGTCCATCCTGATCGCCCTTGCCGCCTGCGCCGCCCTTGTCGCCTGCACCGCGCAGGAATCGCTCTCCGGCAGCGCCTACTCCCGCTCCTCGGCCCGCAAGTCGCACACCGTCAAGCTCGGCACCATCGTCGCCATCGACGAAGTCCTCATCGAAGGCGACGGCGGATCGGCGGGCAGCGTCGGCGGCGGCCTCCTGGGCGCCGTCACCGGCTCGCAGTTCGGCGGCGGCAGCACCCGCGCCATCACGGGCGTCGCCGGCGGCATCATCGGCGCCGTCGCCGGCTCCCAGATCGAGCACAAGCTCACCCAGCGCAAGGGCATCGAGATCACCGTCCAGCTCGACAACGGCGACTGCATGGTCGTCGTCCAGGAGCCCGGCCAGGACGCCTTTGCCATCGGCCAGCGCGTCCGCGTCCTCCACGGCGACGGCCAGGACCGCGTCCGCCCCCTCAACTAGCCCCCTCCCCCTGCCCACGGATCGCCCATGACCACCGCCCCAAAAAAGCCCGCCGCCAAGCCCGCCC
>JAZQOP010000163.1:0-1795 GCA_045627965.1 Kiritimatiellia bacterium
GAGGGCTTCCTCGGGGGCGTCGTCGATGGCGTCGGGGGGGGCGTCGAGGATGCGCTGGTAGTAGGCGGTGTCGGAGGCGTCGAGGGTGCGGACGTCGAGGTAGTGGGCGACGGGGTCGGCGACGGCGGCGAAGAAGGGGGCGGCGCACTGGCCGGCGGTGCGGTTGCGGCGGGGGCTGTCGAGGGTGACGATGATGCCGATTTCGGGGCGGTCGGCAGGGACGAGGCCCATGAAGGAGGCGACGTTCTTGCTCTTGACGTAGCGGCCGTGCTCGAGCTTTTCGGCGGTGCCGGTCTTGCCGGCGACCAGGTAGCCGTCGATGTTGGCCTTCTTGGCGGTGCCGCCGGGGGCGGTGACGGCAGTGAGGGCGGAGCGCATCTGGGCGGCGGTCCGCTCGCGGAGGGGGCGGCCGAGGGTCTGGGGCTCGTTTTCGAGGAGGACGGCGCCGTCGGGGGCGACGATGCGCTTGAGGATGTAGGGGTGCATGAGGTAGCCGTCGTTGCCGATGCAGCAGAGGAAGTTGACCATCTGGAGGGCGGTGACGGCGACGGAGTGGCCCATGGCGATGCGGGTGATGTCGATGCCGTGCTTGCGCCAGTTGGAGTAGAGGATGCCGGCTTCCTCGCCGGGGAGGCCGACGCCGGTGCGGCGGCCGAAGCCGAAGTCGACGAGATACTTGTAGAGGCGCGGCTCGCCCATGAGGACGGCGATCTTGGCGGCGCCGACGTTGGAGGACTTGGCGAGGATGCCGACGACGTCGAGGATGCCGTAGGGGTGGAAGTCGTGGAGGGGGCGTCCGTTGTGCATCCAGAGGCCCATTTCGCAGTCGAAGAGCTCGTTGGTGGCGACGAGGCCTTCGTTGAGGGCGGCGGCGACGACGGCGACCTTGAAGATGGAGCCGGGCTCGTAGGTGGTGCCGATGGCCTGGTTGAGGCGGTTGGCGGCGGGGACGGCGCCGTAGTCGCCGGGGTCGTAGACGGGCCAGGAGGCCATGCCGAGGATGGCGCCGGTGCGGACGTCCTCGACGATGCACCATCCGCCTTCGGCTTCGTAGTTGGTGATGGCGGAGGCGAGGGCCTTTTCGGCGAAGAACTGGACGTTCTGGTCGATGGTGAGCTGGACGTCGGCGCCGTCGAGCTCCTCGACCTCGATGCTGCGGCGGGTGCGGATTTCGCGCCGGGAGCCGTCGCGGAGGCCGCCCAGGAGGCCGGAATGGGAGCGGAGGTGGGAGTCGTATTGCTGCTCGGCGCCGGCGGAGCCCGCGCCCTCGCGGTTGGCGAAGCCGACGACGTGGCAGGCCAGCGTGCCGCCCGGGTAGTGGCGCATGGACTCGGGATGGAAGGCGAGTCCCGGAAGGGCCAGGTCGTTGGTCATGGCGCGGACGCGCTGGACGACGTCGGTGGTGGCGTAGTGCATGACGGTGACGCCGCGGCGCTCGGGGCGGTTGATCTTGGCCAGGACGTCGTCGAGATCCATGCCGAGGGTCCTGGCAAGGCCGACGGCCATGCGTCCGATGTTGGTGGAGGCGGCCAGCATGGAGGGGTCGGCGTCGATGCGGGTGACGGGGAGCTCCATGGCGAGGAGCTGGCCGTTGCGGTCGAGGATGCGGCCGCGGCGCGCGGTGACGTCGTCGGAGAAGTCGCGGAGCTGCTGGACGCGGCTGCGGCGTTCCTCGTTCCGGCCGAGGTGGAGGTAGACGACGCGGACGGCCAGCCCGACCCAGGCGGTCAGGAGAAGGGTGCCGATGAAGATGAGGCGGATGTGGAGGGACGCGGCGCGCCTGGGGGCCGGGCGG
>JAZQOP010000164.1:0-8111 GCA_045627965.1 Kiritimatiellia bacterium
GCCTGGGTGCGGAGGGAGAGCGCGCCGGGGGAGAATCTTTCGGCGCGGATTTTCAGCGATGCGGATTCGGTTTCGTTGACGAATACGACGGCGGGGGTGGAGTTCCGCTTTTCGGGCGCCGCGGGGAACCTGGCGCTCCGGATCGACGGGGCCGAGGTGGCGACCACGGTCGGCGGCATCGCCCCGACGAACGGAGAATGGCGCCACGTCGCGGTGGTTTTTGACGGGACGCGCCCGGCGACGAACTACGCGACGAGGAACGTCCATTTCTACGTGGACGGCATCCAGCGGGGCGTGGGGAGCATATTGAAAAACGTCACTGTTGCGACCAACTACGCTCCCGTCGTGGTCGGCAACGCATCGCCGTCGCGGACGTCGCAAAACCTGCTGGCGGGGCACATCGACGACGTGCTGGTGCTCCCGGGCTGGGCCCCGGACGCCGTGGGCAACGGCAACGCGAACCCGGCCATCCAGTGCTTCATGGATGCATCGGACGACATCTTTCCGCCCGTCATCGCCGCCCCCCCGGACGTCGAGGCGGAGGCGGGCGAGGCGGTGTCCCTGGGCGACCCCTGGGCGCAGGATGATTGCGGCATTGCGCTGGTGACGAACGATGCGCCGGCTACGTTCCTGCCGGGCACGACGACGGTGACGTGGTCGGCGGCCGATGTGGCGGGCAACGTGTCGGAGGCGACGCAGTCGGTGACGGTTTGGCCGGCGCGCCCGGAGGGGGTGCGGATTCATGCGGTCGGCTACAATGCGCCGGCGGAGGAGCAATTCGTGCAGTTGTACAACTCGGGGGCCGAGCCGGTGGCGCTGGACGGCTATTCGCTGGAGGTCGCGGGCCTGGCGTTTGTCCGGCGTGCGACGTTCCCGGCGGGCACGAAGCTGCGGCCGGGGCATTTCCTGCTGGTCGGCGGTGCGGGGGTCGGCCCGGATGTCGAAGCCGACTTGCAGCTGGCGCCGTCGCTGTCGTCGTCGCCGACGGCGGCCGTCCGGCTGATGGGGCCGCCCGGGGCATTCCTGCATCCGGTCGACGTGCTTTTCTATGGCGCGCACGAGCCGTTCAATGCGCAAGGCCTGCCGACCGACGGCTGGCGGTCGACGGCGACGGATCTGTGGGCGGCGCCGGGCTACCAGCTGGTGCGCAAAAGCTACGGCCTCGACACCGATTCCCGCGACGACTGGATGTTTGGCGCGCGCCCGGAACGTCCCGCCGCGCTTGCGGACCTGGTGGATTCGGATGCCGACGGGATGCTCGACGAGGAGGAGCTGAACGGCGGCGGGGGCGGCGGCGGCGGCGGCGGTGGCGCGGGCCGCGACGACCCGCTGGCCCCGGTGGAGCGGCCGCTGGCGGAAGGCGTCTCTGTCGCGATCGATCCGCCTTTCGCGGGCTGGGCGATGGGTGAAAGCCTGGGCTCGAACGGGGTCGTCACGTTTACGGTGGCGGCGCCGACGGGGGCCCTTGTCCGGGCGGTCATCCGCGAAGGCGGCCATGTGCCGGAGCATTATTCCTGCACCGTCTCGGGGGCGGAGGAAGTGGACCGCCTTGTGCACGTCTCGCCGTATGGGTTCGAGACGCTGAAGCTGCTCCTTCGGGCGGGCGCAGGGCCGTTCGACGTCGTGGTGGCGGACGATTCGGCATCGAGCCACGTCGTCACGCCGGCGGACCAGGGGCCGGACATCACGGCCTGCTTCACGGCGATGGTTGAGCCGTGCATGGACGACGACGACAGTTGGGGCGTCCCGGCGCTTGGGCCCATCCGGGCGTCGAGCGGTTCCGCCGCCGTCCCCCCCGGCGATTCGGAGACGTTTACGGCGCGCATGGAGCCGGAGGCCGTGTGCGCCGTCGAATGGGCCGTCGAGGATTTCGACAACGACGGCGACGTGCCCATCCATGCGCAAATCGACGCCGACGGCGTGCTGGCGGTCGACGCGGACAGCGGGACCGGCCACCTGACGGTCATCGCCCGGGCGGGCTGCTGCGAGCAGCGGTTGCGCGTACGCATCGGGTGCGGCGGCTGCACGGACTGCTCCGCGCTGCCCGGCTCCGGCGAGCCCGCCCTCGGCAGCGTACGCATCCGGATGGGCCTCGGCCGCGCCTTCGACGGCTCGGCCGCCGGCGACCTCTGGCTGGAAGCGGACGAGCTTTCGCCCGATGCCTGCGGCCCCTTCGCGCTATGGCTTTCCGCGGGGCCCGACGTCACGGCAGAGCGCGTCGGAGGCGTCCTGCGCCGCATCGTCGCGCCGCAAGCCGTGGCCGAAGTCGACGACCGCGCGCCCGGCGACTTTTCCGTCCGCTTCCTCCCGCGGACATCCGGCCGCGAACCGCTTGCCGAATGGCGCTTCAGCCTCACGGGCGGCGTCCTCGCCGTCCGCCGCGACATCGGCGGGCGCACGGACCGCTTCGCCTACGCCCACGACCCGCAGGCCCGGACCTGGACGCTTTCCTGCGACGGCCTGCGCACCGAGTCCCGCCGCACATCCTTCGCCGGCGACCTGCGCATCGAGACACGCACGACATCCCTGCCGAACGGCCCCACGTCGTCCGTCGAACGCCTTGCGTGGCGCACGTTCGACTTCGGCGAGGCGCTCGTCGAGCACGTCCTCGACCCCGCCGGCGCCGCCCTCGCCACCGCCATCTCCTACGGCACCGACCCCGCCCGGGACGGCTACGGCCTGCCCTGCGAAACCGTCCGCCCCGACGGCAGCTGGACCCGCCGCCAATACGACGCCGCAGGACGCCTCACCAACGAAATCTCGCCCTGGCTCTCCTCCGCCGCCGACACCTGCGAAACCTGGTCCTCCTACGCCCCCGTCGACCCGCTCGACGCCGGCCTCCCCGAGGACGCCCGCCGTCCGCGCCGCATCGAGCAGCGCGTGGCCGGCGTGCCCGTCTCGCTCACCTTCTACGCCTACCGCACGAACGCGCTTGGCGGCCGCACCGTCGTCGAGGAACGCGCCGCCCGCCCCGGCGCCGCCTTTGGCGATCCCGACGCCCTGCGCACCGTCCGCGACTACTATCCGCGCCAGCCCGGCGCCCTGTCCTCCGAAAAGCTCTGGCGCGAACTCCGCCCCGACGGCCGCCTGGACACCGTCGAATACGGCACCGCCGACGGCATCGAGTTCGAGCGCACCATCGAAGGCATCGCCGCCTCGCCCGCCGGCGTCGCCTGGCGCACGACCGCCACCACCGTCGAGTTCGATGCCTGGCGCCGGCCCGTCCTCGAAACCCGCGCCGTCTTCGATGGCACGGACTACCGCCCCGCCGGCTGGACCGCCATCGAGCGCGACGAATGGGGCCGCGAAACCCGCCGCACCTCCTCCAACGGCGACATCGCCGAACAGGCCTGGGACTGCTGCGGACTCGTCTCTCGCACCGATTCCGACGGCCTCGAAACCGCCTACGCCCGCGATCCCCTCGGCCGCACCGTCGCCGAACTCTCCGACGGCCGCACCCGCACCTTCGCCTACGACGCCGACGGCCGCGTCCTCTCCGAGACCCTCTCCGCCGGCGGCCTCTCCCTCGCCACCTCCAGCCGCTACGACCTCGCCGGACGCCTCGTCGAATCCCTCGACGAAGCCGGCCTCTCCACCCTCCGCGACTATTCCGACGGCGGCCGGACCGTCACCATCGCCCTCCCCGGCGGCGCCACCCGCGTCGAAACCCGCCACCTCGACGGCCAGACCGCCTCCGTCACCGGCACCGCCCAGGTCCCCGTCTTTTACGAATACGGCGTGAACACCAACGGCGTCCGCTGGACCCGCACCCGCCACGGCGCCCCCGACGCCCCCGCCTGGCGCCTCGACGAAACCGACTTCCTCGGCCGCCCCTTCCGCTCCTCCGCCCCCGCCTTTGGCGGCGGCGTCCAGTCCGAAACCCGCCTCTACGACCCCGCCGGACGCCTCGCCGCCTCCGAAACCCTCGCCGGAACCAACCTCCTCCGCACCCTCCACGCCCACGACGCCCTCTCCCGGCCCTTCCGCACCGCCCTCGACGCCGACGGCGACGGAACCATCGGCCTCGCCTCCCCCGACCGCGTCACCGACGCCATCGAACGCTTCGAGTCCGACGGCACCGACCTCTGGCAGGTCCGCGAAACCCTCGCCTATCCTTACGAAAATTCGGCGGAACCCTTCACCAACTCCGTCCGCCGCGTCCGCCTCACCGGCCTCGGCACCACCCACGCCCTCGGCGTCCTCGCCGCCGAAACCATTTCCATCGACCCCCATGGCGTCGCCACCACCTCCCGCACCTGGCGCGCCCGCGCCACCCAGACCCGCGTCGAAACCTCCGCTTCCCCCCGCTCCTCCGTCACCGCCGCCGACACCTATGTCGCCGGACGCCTCCAGACCTCCCTCTCCTCCTCCGGCATCCTCGCCACCAACACCTACGACGCCCTCGGACGCCGCACCCTCACCCGCACCGGCGACGACGCCCACGCCTCCGGCACCCTCCTCGCCTACGACGCCGACGGACGCCTCGCCTGGCAGGAAGACCTCGCCGGGAACCGCACCACCTTCGGCTACGACCCCGAAACCGGCCTGCGCACCGCCGTCACCGACGCCCTCTCCAACACCGTCCACACCGCCTACGACCCCCAGGGCCGCGTCACCAACACCTGGGGCGCAACGTACCCCGTCGGCTACGAATACGACGCCTTCGGTCGCATGGTCGCCCTCCACACCTGGCGCGACGAAACCGCCGCCCCCGACGTCGCCTTCACCTACGACCGCCTCGGCCGCCCCCTCACCGTCACTGACGTCCTCGGCATCCGCACCAACGAATACTCCGCCACATCCCTCCTCGCCGAACACCTCCCCGACGGCACCACCCTGACCCGCGCCTACGACGATTTCGGCCGCGAGGCAGGCATTTCCCTCGGCAGCGACTACGCCGTCGGCTACGGCTACGACTCCTTCGGCCGCTTCTCCACCGTCGCCGTATCCAACGGCACCACCTTCACCTACTCCTACGTGTCCAACTCCTCCCTCCTCTCCGGCTACACCAACGACCTCGGCCTCGCCGTCGCCTACGAATACGAACCCCTCCGCGACCTCAAGACCCTCGTTTCCAACGCCTGGTCAACCAACGTCATCTCCACCTTCGCCTATGATTACGATGCCATAGGCCGCCGCCGCCGCCGCATCGACGATTCCACCACCACCAACCTCTTCGGCTACAACCTCCGCTCCGAACTTGTCTCCGCCGAAATGGGCACCAACACCTATTCCTACGCCTACGACCCCATCGGCAACCGCCTCTCCTCCACCGAAAACGGCACCACCACCACCTACGCCGCCAACTCCCTCAACCAGTACACCGCCCTTAACCCCGCCTCCACCAACCCCACCCCCTTCACCTACGATGCGGACGGAAACATGACCTCCGACGGTCGCTTTGCCTACGCTTGGAACGGTGAGAACCGCATGGTTATGGCTTCCAACGCACAAGTATGCGTCACCTATGTCTACGATTCTTGGGGACGCATGGTCAACAAGGAAATCTCTTCCAATTGTGCTGAGGATTGCAGCGTTTCTTATACTTGGGATAACTGGAACATTATCAAAGAAATCCAAACCACTAATAAGTATCCCCTAATTACTCGCAATGTCTGGGGTTTAGATGTCGACGCTACGATGCAAGGAGCTGGCGGTGTGGGTGGTCTGATTGCCGTTATTCGATACGACGAAATCTACATCCCGACTTACGATGCCAACGGCAACATCTCGAAGTATCTTGACGCCGATGCGGGGGCCTTCGCCGTCCTCCGCGACTACTCGCCATTCGGGAAGCCCATGGTCTCCATTGGTCATTGCGATGTTTTCAACTATTGGTTTAGCACCAAGCCTTGTTGCAACACAACCCGCTTCAGCGAATATCAGTTTCGTAAGTACAACCCCGAAATTGGTCGCTGGGTGAGCCGTGATCCGAAAGGGGAAAAGGGAGGAAGGTTGCTTTACGGGTTTGTAAATAATTCAACCTTGCATCGTTTTGATATGCTCGGTTTTGATATTTGGGTTGAAAATACAACAGCTGTACATGGATGGCATCAGAGAATTTGCGTGGATGAATGGATTCCCATGCCTGCTCCAATTGTTAATGCTGGAATCTGTTGCGTTGATGGAACCATATATGTTAAAACAGGGAAAAAATATTGCATTTCATTCGGCATGAAAAACACGGGCAATGGAGATCCTCTTGACTCTTGTTCGGGTGACGGCGGTATTTCGGATTCCGATAGTTCAGGAGGAAACGCAAGTTCAAGTGAAGATGAAACAAGTCTTGTGCCGGATGTTCCGGCCGTTTTCCCGCCGGGATTTGATGGCCCAAATCCTTCCGGCGATGGAGCAGTTTATTCTGACAATCAAGACCCTGCAACAAATGAAGCCAGAAGACTGTCTGGTACATGTTGCGTACTCGATATTCAATTCATGACCTATATGCAGTCGCTTGTTTATCAGTCGGCAAACTATTCAATTCTCGGTCAAAGTTGTCGATCATTTTCAAATGCAATGTTTGATTATGCGGAGGCGCAACGTGGAGAAATCTGTAAATGATGCCTCGATTTCTTCTATTCCTATCTCTCTTCTTATTTCTATGTGGAGGATGCAAAAAAGATGTTGAGTCTTTAATGGATTCGTTAAGAAAGGAGCCAACCATTGAAATATACGTAGGCAATCTCGGGCAAAGACGTATAAAAAATCCATTCATAATGATGTCTGACGAGCAAATGACCAAGTTTCTATCTGGATTTACGCTTGACTATGTTACCTACACTCCCGATGTCGTGCTTCGCGCAGAAGAATTCAACCTAAACTACAAAGCCAACTATCTAATAGTTAATTTTCTGAATCCGAATACAAGTCGGTGGGTTCAAGTTAGCCGGAAAAGGGCAGACGTTGATGATATTGTATTTCAGAAATTATGGGCAGAATTAAGTAAGGAATTAAGGGGGAATTAAGTGGGAAATTAAGAAAAAAGGGGAGAATTAAGGGGACAGACCCAATAAAAGAACAATCGTCCTGTGAAATATCATCCAATGAATGACCTCGCCTGACCCAGGAACGAATGGAAGTCTGAAGAAAGAAAGCAAAAACTGACAGCGATTCCGCCCCCATGAAATGCCCTCACACAAACTGGATTCAAACGCTGGCCCTCGCAGTGCTGGCGGCGCTGGCGTGGACGGCGGGGGCGGACACGCTGAACAATCCGTGCACGCCGGACGAGCCGCAACCCAATTCGTGCTGGGAATGGGATGAAGAAGATTGCGTGTGGGTATACTGCCCGGATGCGAAGCCGGGGGGAGTCTGTTGCGTGGTGGACGGCGCATGCAAGATTTACGACGAAAAAGACAAGGAATGTTGCGAGGGGGACTGCGGAACTTGCAAGTGGGGCGGCGGCAAGGGCACGGCGAAAGGGAGCGGGAGCGGTCCGTCGGGGACGCGTGCAGGCGGCGGCGGGGCGCAGGGGGTGGTGGAATTCCAGATCAAGCTGGGGACGTTGCCGGGGGAAGATGTGTTCGCGGCAATCGCGCGCGTGCGGACGGAGCTTCCGGCGACGAATTGGGCGGGGGCCGCCGGATTGCAGGTGCTGCGGCACGGGCGGGCGGAAATCGAGGTGGTGCGGGGGAGCAACGGCGTGGAATGGATATACGCGCCGGAAATGGACGCGGGCGTGGTGGCGGACGCCGGGGGCCGGAACTTCGAGCTGCGGTGCTGGCCCCGGGGTGAGTACGGCCAGGGGACGCCGCCGGTTTCGTGGCGCGTGGAGGCGGCGGAAGACGGGGCGTGGGTGCGGTTCACGAAGTTCGCCGACGGGGCGACGAACTCGGTGACGGAGTACGCGGCGGCGCCCGACGGGAACGGGCTGGTCGTGACGGAAGGCGGCGGGTTGCGCACGGAGCGGATCACGGTTGGGACGGAGAGCGGCTTCCAGCGCGTGGACGTCCACGAGGTGTCGGGGCCGGACGGCGTGGTGGTGGAGCGGCGGGTGGAGAAGTACGGGCGCTTCTTCTTCGGCGACAAGCTGGTGGAGGAATGGGCCGGGGCCGACGGCGGGGAGATTCTCGTCCGGGCGCTGGAATACGGAACAAACCGCAACGAGAAGG
>JAZQOP010000165.1:0-10438 GCA_045627965.1 Kiritimatiellia bacterium
ATAGCACCCGATGTCCCCCGTCACCGTCGCCTTCAGCTTCGACAGCACATGGAACGGCCCCCGGTGCGAGCAGCCCGCGCACAGCAGCGGCGGACGCGCCGGCACGTCGGCCGCCGCCTCCCGCGCCGCCGGCGCCTCCCCTCCCAGCAGCTCCGCCCGCAGCGCCGCCAGGCGCGTCGGGTTCAGCTCCATCATGTGCAGCTCCGTCTTCGTCCGCAGCACCTCGATCCCCTGCGCCCGCAGCGCATCGGCGATCACCGGGTCCGACTCCTCGACGACGCACAGCCGCTTCAGCGGCGCGGCGAACCTGCGGATCGCCTCGACCGGCAGCGGAAACGACAGCCCCACCTTGAACACCGGCGCCTCGGGGAACACCTCCTTCACATACTGGTAGGACACCCCCGACGCCACGAACCCCAGGTCCCCCGTCCCCGCCTCCGCCCGGTTGAACGGCGACGCCTCCGACACCGCCTTCAGCGCCTCCGTCCGCGCCTCCGTCGTGTAGCGCATCTTCCTCGCGAACGCCGGAATCGACACGTTCCGCTGCGGCTCCTTCACGTACGGGATCGCCGGCGGCACCTTCCGCGCCCCGTCCCCCAGCTCCACCGGCGTCGACGTATGCGCAATGCGCGTCGTCGTCCGCAGGATCGCCGGCGCATGCGACTCCTCGCTCAGCGCGAACGCCGCGCACGCCATGTCGAACGCCTCCTGCGCATCCGACGGCTCGAACAGCAGGCACCGCCCGAACCCCGCCAGCACCCGGTTGTCCTGCTCGTTCTGCGACGAATGCATCGACGGATCGTCCGCCACCACCATCACGAACCCGCCCTTCGCGCCGATGTGCGTGAACGTCATCAGCGGGTCCATCGCCACGTTCAGCCCCACGTGCTTCATCGCCACCAGCGTCCGCACCCCCGCCAGCGACGCCCCCGCCGCGATCTCCGTCGCCACCTTCTCGTTCACCGACCATTCGCAGTCGATCGCCCCCTTGAACTTCGCGATGTTCTCCATGATCTCCGTCGACGGCGTCCCCGGATACGCCGCCGCCACCGAACACCCCGACACATACGCCGCCCAGGCGATCGCCTCGTTGCCGGATAGCAGTTTCTTCATGCCCATTCTCCTCCTGAAAGCCAAACGCGCGTCACGGTCCCGGCCCGGACCCTCCGGTGCCGGCGCCCCGCGGCGCGCATGGCGAAAACTTGAAATATGAGACGGGCGGGGCTCGAACCCGCGACCCGCGGCTTAAAAGGCCGATGCTCTACCGACTGAGCTACCGTCCCGATGCCCTCGTTGGAAGGCGCACGCCTTATACCCCCCCCGCGCCCCGAACGCAAGCGAAAACGCCGTCCTCCCGCGGCGGCCTCAGAGGCCCAGCTGGACCTTCGCCGCCTCGACGCTGCCGCCGGCCTTCTCCGCGCCGTGCTGCGACACCGCATTCAGCTGCTGCACGTCCACCGGCCCGATCCAGCCGGCCTTCACGCCGACGAACCCGTAGAGCCACAGCCCCGCCAGCACCACCAGCACCAGGCCGGCCACCGACGGCAGCACACGCTTCAAAAGCAACTTCGCAAGCATCTCCAACGCTCCTTTCCAGCTTTTTCCATCCCGGGCGCCGCCCCCGCTACGGCGCCTCCAAATAGGCCTTCACGCGGCCGAACCACTGCTCGCCGGTCGCGTTCGTCACGATCATCCCGGGCACGCCCCACCCGATCGGCCGCGACGTCGGCGCCGCCAGGAGGTTCGTGTATTCCACCAGCACGTAGTAGCGCCCGGCGCTGGCGGGGAACGTGTAGCGGACCTCCAAGGCGTCGGCGGCGACGGGCGTCAGCTCCAGCGCCTCCTGGCCGCGCGGGTCGAGGTCCGCCAGGTAGCACGCCCAGTTGCCCATGCCGTTCGACGCGACGCCCGAAGCCGGCCAGTCCGCCTCCGAAAGCCCCATCGACGCCAGCCACCCCGCATAGCCGCCCGCCGCCGCGGCCGTCCGGATGCTGGCCGTCTCCGACCAGCCCCCGGCGCCCTTCACGCGAACGTAGTAGAGCGTGTCGGCCGAAAGGCCCGAGAACGTCGTCGACGTCCCCGTCAGCGCCCGCGTCGCGACCGTCGCCGAGAAGTCCGCCGTGGTCGAGACTTCGAGCTCGTAGGCCGACGCGTCGGCGCAGGCCGTCCAGCTCGCCGCGAACCCGTCCGCCGTCGCGTCACCGACCGTCAGCGCCGGCACCATGGGGACCTTTTCGAGCTTCAGGAATTGCACGATGTGCCCGTCGTCGTAGATGTTCCCCGAGGTGTCGCTCAGGAACACCACCGTGATCCCGTCCGCGACGAGCTCCGCGCCCGACTTCGGCGACGCCCACAGGTAGGCGCCGGCGTCGGAGGAGGCAAGGTTGCGGACGTTGTAGAAGGCCGTCGCGCTGTCCTCCAGCCCGACCATCCCGGCGCACGCGGACAGGTCGTAGGTCTCCGACATCCCGGAGTGGTCGCCCGGGTTGACGAACAGCGTGAACGCCAGCACCGCGTCCTTGCCGCTCGGCTCCGTCGCGTCGTCCTCGGCCTTGGCGACGGCGAAGATCCGCCCGTTGTCATACGTTCCCGCCCCCTTGCGGCCCAGGTAGTAGGTGTTCCCGCCGCGCAGCGCGGCATCGTTCAGGCGCGCCCAGTTCACGCGGCCGTACCACTGGGCCATGTGGCGGCTCCAGCCCGCGTCCGGCGGGTCCTCCCAGACGGTCAGCTTGTTCCAGTTCTTGAAGTTCGCCACCCACTTCCCGAAGTTCAGCTCGAACTTCGCGAAGCCGCTCGACGCATCGCCGTCGACGCTCGCCCCCTCGGCCTTGCCGGCCTTGTCGGCCGTGCACGGGGTGATCCCCTGCTCCTGGCCGTAGAAGCACATCGGGAGGCCCTGCACCGAGGAGACCATCGCATAGCGGCTCGCCGTGACCCACGGGTCGCCGTAGGGCATCACCTCGTCGTGGCTCGTCAGGTTCAGCAGCACCGCGCCCCCGTTGTAGGCGCTCTTGCGGCCTTCCACCGCCGACTGGACGTCCGCGGGCGACCCCGCGTTGACCATGTTGAACACGAAGCTCTCGTTCAGGATGTCGAAATGCCGATTGCTGCGATAGGACACCTTGCCGCCGTCCAGGCTTTCGGCCATGAACATGAAGTTCCACTTCACCGAGCGGGCGCGGTTGATGCAGTATTCCCAGAACTGGGGCGGCAGCCCCTGGCCGAAGTCGCAGCGCAGGCCGTCGATCCCGAGGTCGTCCATCACGACGCCGTCCGCGTTGACCGCGCCCCAGGTGTTGCTGCCGGGGTGACCGGTCTTCTCCAGCCAGAACGGCACGTAGGAGCCCATGTATTCCCAGAGCTTCACCGTGTCGGCCGTCATGCTCGTGTAGTCGTACTGGTCGTCCTCGTTCAGATAGTCGCCGTTGTTTTCCGGGTTGTGGCGCACAAGGGCCGAATAGGCGCCGTAGAACAGCTCGGCGGTGTCGCCCCACTTGCCGAAGTCGCCGCGGTCGGGGGCGCAGGCGATGTCGTGCTGGCCGCCCGCGGGGCCGGTGTACCAGGTGGCGGGGGCGCCGTAGTCGCTGCAGTTCGCGTACCAGCCGGGCTTCACGCTGGCGATCGGCGTCGTCGCGCCGGCCCCGGGGGCCACCAGGCCCATGCGCTCGCCCATCTCGCCGAAGACCGCGTCCCAGCTGGTGTGGTTGAAGACGCCGTCGAGCATGATGTTGATCGTGCCGACGTGGCTCGTCGCCATGTTCGCGGTCTTGCCGGCGTCGCAGGCGGCCACGAAGCGCTGGAACTCCGCCAGGGCGCCGGCGGAGGTCCCGTCGCGGCCGAACCACTTGCTCACGGCAAAGTAGTCCTTGGCCGCGTAGGGGCTGCCCGGCTCGCCGCCCGGCGCCAGCCCGTAGCCGCTCGACGTATGGATCGGCTGGAACCACAGGCAGTTCGCCTGGATCTTGTTCAAGTATTCGATGCCGAAGACGTCGAAGTTGTCGGCCCCGTCGATCAGGTCGGCGAACGTGCTGCGCCCGTTCTCCGTGGCGCTCGTCGCCTTCGCCGTCAGCCCGTTCACCTCGTAGACGGTCTGCCGCAGGACCTTCCGGGGCGACACCACCACCGCGTGGTCGCGCACGCCGCTGCCCAGCTCGCTGTAATAGGTCCAGTTCGTCGAGCCCGACGCCCGGTAGCGGGCCGTCAGCCGGTAGGCGCCGCACTGGCCGATGTCGCCCTCCCAGACATAGCCGCCGGCCGCCGCGTCCCAGGTCATCGGCCACGCCCGGTAGTAGCCGTTCGTGGTCGAGACCGTGTAGAGGTCGCCGCTCGGCGGGCGGATCGCGTCGGCGACGCCGTCGCCGTCGAGGTCCGCGTCCCAGAAGTCGCGCCGCCCGACGTTCGAGTAGAGCTGCACGTCGCCGGCGCCGGCGGGCGGGGCGTAGACCACGCGCAGGTGGGCCGTCTCGCCGGCCGCCTCGTCGATGAAGAACTTGCTCGTCGTGTAGTCGGCGTTCAGGCCGTTCACCGTCAGGCCGCCGGCCCCGGTGCCCGTCATGCGGTACTGGTAGACCTGGTCGTTCACGCCGTCGCTCTGGTATTCCGCGAGGCGCCAGACGCCGTTGCCGCCGCCGGCGACGCTCCGGCGCGCCGCGATCTGGTATTCCAGCACCGCGTTCGGCGACGCCGCGAGCGCCGCGTCCCGGACCGTCCCCACCCACCACATGGCCTCGCCGTTGCCGCCGCCGTCCCACTCGGTGTGGTCCAGGCGCATGGCGACCGTGTTCGTCAAGGTCGCGTCGGCCGAGCGGGCGGACCGGGCCACGCGCCGCGTCCCGCGGGCGCCGGGGGCCGAGGCCTCCTTGACGGCGTAGCGGATCTCCGCCTCGTCGGCCCAGGCGTCCGCGCCATCCTTGTAGCCGACCTTCACCCAGAGCTCGACCGTGTCGCCGCCCAGCTTGACGGCGTTTCCGCCGTGCCAGAGGAAGCCCGGCTCGCTCCCGGGCGTCCCGCCGTAGGTGAAGTCGAACGGACGCGCCTGCGCCTCGGCCAGCGTCGCGTAGGTCCCGCTGGCGACGCTGCTGTCGGCCGCCAGGCCCAGGTAGGTCGTGTCGTGGTCGCTGTAGCGCACCTCGACCACATACTCCACCGTCGCGAGCGCCGCAAACGCGTTCGCGGGGATCTCGCCGCGCCAATACTTGTTGTTGCCGCTGGCCGCGTCATACGACATCTCCGCGCTGCTCCACGCGCCGTTCCCCGAGCGATACCAGACCGTCCCGCCCGTCTGGTTCCCCGGCGTCCCGCCGCTGCCGCCGTCCTGGTTGCCGTTGTAGATGCTCACCGCCTGGCTGGCGTAGGGATGGCGCGGATTCCGCATGTAGGCCCCGGCCGGCTCGGCGTTCGTCGGCACGTGCCAGGCGTTCCCCAGGTCCGCCGGCTCCACCGGCGCCGCGCCCACCGTGAACCGGAAGGCGTTCGACTTCGCCGCGGCCTCGTTCGTCCACGTCGCGCTCGTCGTCCCGTCCAGCGTCCCCACGTAGGTCGTCGCCAGGGAGGCGCTGTTGGAGAACGTCGCCACGAAATAGTATTGCACCTGCGTCCCTTCGGTCATCTTGTCCGCCGGCAGGCTGTTCGTCCAGTAGGCGTTCGCGGGATACAGGCTGGCATCGGTGTTCTCCTGGCGCAGCGTCCGCGTCGTCCAGTTCCCGCTGCCGGCCTTGTATTTCAGCTGGCCGCTGGTGATCGCGTCGGCCCCGCTCTTCGGGTAGCCGCCCAGGCGCAGGAACGGCGCATCGCCGTCCCGCACCGCCGCCGGGTCGCGCATCGTCGCGCTCGCCCAGGGCTCCAGGTTCGTCGGGCAGTGCCAGACGTTCCCCGGCACGCGCTCCTCGGGCACCACCGTGTAGGAGCGCGTCGCGCCGCCGTTCGCCGAGCCGAGCATGCAGAAGCCCAGCTGGTCGAGGTTGGCGGGCGACGAATAGACCGTCGCGTCCGTGAACAGGTTCGTCGGCATCGTGCTGCTGAACACGAAATACTCCACCGTCGTCCCCCCGGGCTGCCCGGGGATCGCCATCCGGCCGACCAGGCCCGACTTGGTCGCCTTCACCAGGTGCTTCGTCGCCCAGCCGTCCGTGGTATACATCGCGTAAAGGTCCTCTTCCGGGCTGATGCTCGCCGCATACCCCGCGCTGCACGACGCCGTCACCGTCACGTTCGAGGTCCCGCGCGTCGCGCTGTCGTCCGTCACGTTCAGGAACGTCACCGGCTGATAGCTCGTCTCCATCACCACATACGACCGCTCGCCCCAGTCATACGCCCCCGCCAGGCGGAACGTGTAATACTTCCCGCTCGTCGAGGGCATTGAAAGGTTCCCGCTCCCGCTGCTCTTCGCCGTCCCGATGCTCCCGTTCACCGTCGCGCTCGTCCCCGCCCCCCAGGCCGTGCTGCCCCAGTTCCCGTCCAGGTCGAACTTCAGCCCGCCGGACGGCGCCGTCGCCGACGCCACCACCGTCGTCGTCCAGAAGTTGCCCGTCTGGTGCAACGGCGCGCCCGTCCCCCAGCCGTTGAAATCGCCGCGCGCATAATCCGCCTGCGCCGCGCCCGCCGCCAGCAGCGCCGTCGCCGCCACCATCGCCAACATCGTCGTCTTCTTCATATCGGCATCTCCTGCTTCAAATGACACACCCGGCGCATACCGCACCGTCCCCCCATCCTACCACCTCCCCCGCCCCTCTGCAACGTCCCACTCGAAAAATCGGAAAATATGGGATGCCGCGTGCGCGCGGGACTTGCCTCGTTTCCCCTGCTTGCCATTTCCGAGGTCCTCTGCCATCCTTGGACATGAAAGCCCTGCATCTCATCCCGATCCTTGCCCTGCTGCTCCTCGCCCCGGCGGCGTCCGCCGCGCGGCTCTACCTCGGCCCCTACCCCTCCGGGACCGCCGCCTACGCCTACGACACCTCCTCCGGCCGCCTCTACCGCGGGCACCACGCCTCCGGCACCGCCCTCTGCAGCATCGCCGCCGGCGACGAAATCCCCAACGGGCTCCTCCTGTTCCTCGTCGCCTGCCTCCTCTCCTGAACGCCGGCGGCGCCCGCCCCCCCTTGCGCGCCCCTATTGCCCTGGCGCGTCCAGGAACAGCACCGTCTTCCACTTCTTCAGCGGATAGTCCTCCGGCAGCTTCAGCAGGTCCTTCTCGATCCGGCCCATCGCCGCCTCCCAGTCCGCGCGGCCCTCCTCCGGCGGGGCGATCTTGTCGTTCAGGAAGAGCACATACACCAGCCGCGCCTCCACCCCGCGCACCTCCCGCAAAAACCGCAGGTGCGCCAGGCGGTTCCCCGTCTGGTAGGCCTCGCCCATCCATCCCTCCTCCGTAAACTCCGCGCCCTGCGACGCCGCCGTCTCCGACAGCGACTTCCGGATCAGCGCCCGCGACTTCGCCCCCGCCTGGCATCCGCCGCCGAACAGCTCGCTCACGTGCGCCTTCGCCTCGATGATCAGGTATTCCCCCGTCCGCCGGTCCCGCGCCAGCCCGTCCCAGCACGCCCCGCGCCTCGGCCAGAGGTCCGTCAGCGGATGCTCCGGGTCGTCGCCCACGCCCAGCCGCTCCAGGAACTCCGCGTCCCGATACTCCGCCCATTCGTCGTCCGCCACGGGCGACAGCCATTCGATCTCGCCGGCCTCGCGTCCCAGGGCCGCCGCGAACACCTCCGGGCAGCGGTTCGCCACCAGCTGCAAATCCCGCTGGCTTCCCCAGCGGCGGCCATCCGGGCCGTCCTGCACCATCCGGCCGTCGCCGGCCTGCGCCGTCGCGGCGCACGCAACAAAAGCCATCATCGCCAACCCGATCCCTTTCATCCAGCTTTTCATGTCGTCCGTTCTCCTTCTTCGTTCCTACGCTCCATTCACGCGCCCCTCCCGCAAGCCCTCGGTCACGCCTCTTTCCCCCCCGCGCGGTCGCCTTCGCGGATCGCCTTCCGCTGGATCTTCCCGCTGATCGTCTTTGGCAGCTCCCGCACATACACGATGCAGCGCGGATACTTGTAGGGCGCCGTCGCGCGCTTCACGTGCGCCTGCAGCTCCTTCGTCAACGCCTCCGCCTGGGCCGCGTCCGACAGCACCGCCTCGTAGGCCGCCGTCGGGATGACCGTCGCCTTGACGATCTGGCCGCGGTCGGGGTCGGGCATCCCCGTCACCGCGCACTCCCGCACCGCCGGATGCTCCATCAGCGCGCTTTCCACCTCGAACGGGCCGATGCGGTAGCCGCTGCTCTTGATCAGGTCGTCGTCGCGGCCCACATACCAGAAGTATCCGTCCTCGTCGCGCCACGCCACGTCCCCCGTGTGGTAGACCCCGCCCCGCTCGCTCCGCGCCGTCGCATCCGCGTCGCCGAAATAGCCGCGGAAGAGCCCCGGCGGCCGCCCCCCCGTCGAACCGTCCGGCGGCAGCGGGATCACCATCTCGCCCTGTTCGCCCGCGTCGCACTCGCGCCCCTCGGCGTTCAGCAGGGTCGCCCGGAACAGCGGCGACGGCTTGCCCATCGACCCCGGCTTCGGCTCCATCCCCGCGAAATTGCCCACCACGAGGGTCGTCTCGGTCTGCCCGTAGCATTCCATCAGGCGCAGGCCCGTCGCCGCGCGGAACCGCTCGTAGACCTCGGGGTTCAGCGGCTCGCCCGCCACGGCCGCGTGCTCCAGGTGGCGGAAGTCGTAGGCCCCCAGGTCCTCCTTTGCCAGGAAGCGGTAGACCGTCGGCGGCGCGCAAAAGCTCGTGATGCCCGCGGCCGAGCTCACCTCCAGCGTCCGGGCCGCGTTGAACTTCCGGTAGTCGTGCACGAACGTCGCGCTCCCGCAGATCCACTGCCCGTAGAGGTTCCCCCAGACCGCCTTGCCCCATCCCGTGTCCGCCACCGTATAGTGCAGCCCCCCATCCCGCACCTGGTGCCACCACTTCGCCGTCACGATGTGCCCCAGCGGATACAGGTAGTCGTGCAGCACCATCTTCGGCTCCCCGGTCGTCCCGCTCGAAAAATACGCCAGCATCGGGTCCCGGCCGCCGGGCCGCTCCATCCCCTCCGGCGCCTTCCAGCGGCCGCCGGCCGCCGCCCATTCCGCCGAAAAGTCCACCCAGCCCGGCCGGGCGCCGCCCACCTTGGCGCGGACCGGCGGACGTCCGCCGGCCGTCTCGACCGCCGCGCACGCCGCGTCCACGTCGGCCGCCAGGCGCGCGTCATCCGCCGTCACGATCATCCGCGCCCCCGCCCGCCCGAAGCGGTAGGCCAGGTCGTGCACCATCAGCATGTGGGTCGCCGGCACCGCCACGGCCCCCAGCTTGTGGCAGCCCAGGATGCAGAACCAGAATTCGTAGCGATTCTTCAGCACGAGCATCACCGCGTCGCCGCGCCGCACCCCGTGCGCCGCCAGCACCGCCGCCGCCCGGTCGCTCGCGTCCGCCATGTCCGCGAACGTGAACGTCCGCATCGTCCCGTCGTCGTCCGCCCACACCAGCGCCCTGCGCCCCGGCTCCGTCGCCGCGTACTCGTCCACCACGTCATACGCGAAATTGAACGGCCGCTCCGGCACCCGCAGCCTGAAATTCCTCAAGAAGTCCTCCGTCCCCGAGAACTCCGCCCGCTCCACGAACCGTTCCAGCAAGCTCATCTCTCGACCCTTTCCGCCGGTCCCCTACACGATGAACGCCAGGAACCGCGCCGGCTTCCCGCCGACCGCCTGCATCGCGTGCGGGTGGGTCGCGTCGAAATAGACGCAGTCGCCGGCCTCGAGCACGAGCTCGTTCCCGTGCACCAGGACCTTCAGGCGCCCTTCCAGCACATAATTGAACTCCTGGCCCGGGTGGGCGTTCGCGTGGCTGCCCAGCACCTCCGTCTCCGCGGGCACGGTCACCTCGAACACGTCCGCCTTCCGCCCCACGAAATTCGTCGCCAGGTTCAGGTAGCGGTAGTCGCTCCGCCGTTCCACCTTCACGCCCTTGCCGGCGCGCGTCACCGTAAAGATCTTCAGGCGCGGCGCCTCGCCCGTCAGCAGCTCCGTCAAATCCGCCCCCAGCACATGCGCGGCGTTGTGCAGCACGCTGGCCGGGATATCCGCCTCCCCCGCCTCATAGCGCGCATACACGTCCGACGGCACCATGATCGACGCGGCCAGCGCCTCCGCCGACACCCCTTCCAGCTCCCGGCGCTCCTTCAGACGCTGCGCAATTTCCGCTCTCTGGCCTTCCATCTTCCGCCTCCATCACACCGGTATACAAAAATGGCACCCCCTACCGGGGTCGAACCGGTGATCTTCTGGATGAGAACCAGATGTCCTGGGCCACTAGACGAAGGGGGCGCGAAAACGCGGCAACCATAGCGGCCCACGGCCCCCTTTGCAAGCCTTTTTTCGCCCCTCCCGCAAAAAAATCCACCCGGCCCCCCTGCCCCCGA
>JAZQOP010000166.1:0-9036 GCA_045627965.1 Kiritimatiellia bacterium
ACCCGCCCCTCCGGCCTCCGCGAATCCCCCGCCCCCCGCCTCATCAAGCCCAAGAACCCCGACGACCTCCCCAAGAAGATGATCTCCTTCACCCTCGGCACCCTCGACGGCAACCTCCCCGCCGTCGCCTTCTCCGAGGCCTGCGAAAAGTACGGCGGGCTCCTCCAGCCCAACGCCCCCGTCATGCTCTGCGGTTCCGTCCGCACCGACAAGAGCGGCGGCCGCTCCTTCTCCGTCGACGAGGTCCACCCCCTCGACCTCGTCCCCGCCCGGTTCGCCCTCCACGCCACCATCCACGTCGAGACCGCCACCTGGGACGCCCGGCGCGTCGCCGACCTCCAGGCCCTCCTCCAGCGCCATCCCGGCAAGACCCCCCTCCGCATCTGCCTCCACTACCCCGACAAGACCAAGGTCTACGTCGCCTGCGACGCCTCCTGGAACGTCAACCCCTCCGAAGCCTTCGTCCGCGCCCTCAAGCCCTTCGCCACCGCCGTCCGCGTCGTCCCCTCCCCCGACCCCCTCCTCGTCCCTCGCGAACGCCGCTGGTCCCGCCGCGAAGCCTAGCCGCCGCCGGCACCTGCCGCCCGCCAGGGGTTCGGGGGCACCGCCCCCGCTCGTCCCGTGCCCGGGGTCACCGTCCCCGGGCCTCCCCAAAAAAGTCTTGTCCCAGGCGGCGCCTGCCGCCCCTTCCCTCACCCATGTTGTGCCCTGGGCGGCTCCGTCCGCCCAGCAGGGGCTCGACGGCACCGCCCCCAACCGTTCTTCACCCCCGCCGCGCCCCAAAAGCCATCGCCTCCAACTCAAGGGAGACGGAACGGCTTCAATTCGCCTCCAATTTCCGGTCGAGGTCGGCGAAGGCGTTTTCGAGCTTTTCGACGTGGTACAGCTCAAACATGCCCACGGCGTAGTCGTAGAGCCCGTGCTCCTTGAGCCGGTTGAGCGTCACATCGGCCGTTTCGCCGTTGCGCGCGGCATACCGCTCAAGCAGGTAGATGAAAAACTGGAATTCCTTGCTCACGCCTACGGCATCCTCAGATAGGCCGACGACTGCGGCGTGCCGGTCACCTTCTCGCTCTCCCAAATGTCGAAAATCCCATCCGGCCCGAACTGGCACATACCCATTTCCTGGTTCGCGAGCATCCGGTAGGTCTGCGAATTGAGAAACTGGGAATACGCCTCCTTCTCGTCGTATCCATATTTCTCGACAATGCGCCGAACCAGCTCGACATCGTAGAAATCCAATATCTCGGCATCCACCGTCATACCACAATCCCCTCCTTGAATTTCAAGCATGCAATAGCCGCATCGGTCTTGAAGGCCCATTGGTCGCGCAAACGTTGTGGCAACAGCCGGCGGATGGCCTCGTCTTCCGTATACGACCCCTTGAAATAGAGATTCAGCACGGGCATGGTGTTGTCGTTGGCCACCGGCCCGGAGACCAGGTCGCATCCGGAATCGTCGATGCACTCGTTGCGATGGCGGCTCACGAACCTCAGCCATTCGGCGGTGGGCCCTGAAAAGTTCAGCCATTTCAGCGGAGCCAAGTCCCCCTCGTCGACCTCGTAGCAGGAAACGATCGCCCGGCCCTCGCCGCCACGCCGCAAGACCGTCGTCTTCGCCCATTTCCCGGCCTGCTCCAAGTCCGTGGTCGCATAAAAGGCCCGTCCAAAATCCAGGGCCTGGGCCGCAGGCAAAAGCACCGGGGTTCTCACTTCCGCATTGCTGCCGTGATAGAGTCTCATGCCGCTACGCCCGCCGCCTGGACGACAGGCGGCCCTCCTTTTGCGCCGGCTTCCGGCCCGGGATTTTGTCGCTTTTCGGTCTCATGTTGTCGCGCCGCGCCTGGCGGGCTCTCTCCTCCCCAAGCGGGCTACGAGAGGAAGCCTACCAAAAAGGAACCTCGGATTCAACCCGTTCCCCTCGCTGGTCCGCATGGGGAAAGTTCCACGCAAGTCCTGCGGCATCGGCACCGCCCCCGTCCGTTCTGTTCTGGCCCGCCCTGTTTTCAGCCCCGCCGTGATGCGAGTTCGTCGGCGATGCGGGCGCAGCCGTCCGCGATGTCGGCAAAGGCCGTCTCGAAATCGTCGGTATACCACGGGTCCGCGACATCGCGGCCCGGGAGGAGTCGCTCGACCTTCCCCTCCGCATCGTCGCCGATGACATAGCGGATGTTCCGCACGTTCGCGCCATCCATGACGTAGATGCGGTCGAACGCCTCGTAGTCCGCCCGTGTCACCTGCCGCGCCGCACGGCGGCCAAACGGAATTCCGTGGGCCCGCAGCGCCGCCTTCGCCGGCGGATAGACATCGTTGCCCAGCTCCTCGCGGCTCGTCGCGGCGGATGCCACCTCGACGCCCTCCACCCCGCGGTCGGCCAGCATCTTCTTCAGCACAAACTCCGCCATCGGCGACCGGCAGATGTTCCCATGGCAAACGAACAGAATCTTCATCGACTCACCCTCCCGAAAACATGTTTCCATTGTGAGGGAAAGTCGCGGAAACACGTTTCCATTGTGTGGAAAACAAGCGAAACACGCTTCCAATGAATGGAAACGTGTCTCGCGTCCCATCCCCCGCCCTGCGTGCTACATCGCAGCCTGGACGGCGGCGCCGAACTCGGAGCACTTGAGCTCCTTGGCGCCGGGCATCAGGCGGGCGAAGTCGTACGTCACGGTCTTGGCGGCAATGGCGCCTTCCATCCCGCGCACGATGGCGTCGGCCGCCTCGTTCCAGCCGAGGTAGCGGAACATCATTTCGCCGGACAGGATCAGCGAGCCGGGGTTAACCTTGTCGAGGTTCGCGTATTTCGGGGCGGTGCCGTGGGTCGCCTCGAAGACCGCACATCCGGTGTCGTAGTTGATGTTCGCGCCGGGGGCGATGCCGATGCCGCCGACGCACGCCGCCAACGCGTCCGAAATGTAGTCGCCGTTGAGGTTCAGCGTCGCGATCACGTCGTATTCCGCCGGGCGGGTCAGGATCTGCTGCAGGAACGCGTCCGCGATGCAGTCCTTGACGACGATGCCGTCGGGAAGCCGCATCCAGGGGCCGCCGTCGATCGGCTCCGCGCCGAACTCCTCGCGCGCGGTGGCATAGCCCCAGTCGCGGAAGGCGCCCTCGGTGAACTTCATGATGTTCCCCTTGTGCACCAGCGTGACCGACTTGCGGCCGTTCTTCTGGGCGTAGCGGATGGCGGCGCGGACCAGGCGGCGGGTGCCGTCCTCGCTCACCGGCTTGATGCCGATGCCCGAGCACTCGGGGAAGCGGATCTTCTTCACGCCCATCTCGCGCTGGAGGAAATCGACGACCTTCCGGGCCTCGGCCGAGCGGGCGGGCCATTCGATGCCGGCGTAGATGTCCTCGGCGTTTTCGCGGAAGATGACCATGTCGGTCTTCCCGGGCTCCTTGACGGGGCTCGGGACGCCCTCGAAC
The DNA here is from genome assembly GCA_045627965.1 of Kiritimatiellia bacterium. Classification (GTDB taxonomy): domain Bacteria; phylum Verrucomicrobiota; class Kiritimatiellia; order CAIQIC01; family Lenti-01; genus RGIG3636. The sequence goes on from JAZQOP010000166.1 coordinate 3,429, forward strand.
CACCGCACGGGCCGCAGGCAGACGTAGAGGTCGAGCTCCTGGCGGAGGGCCACGTTCAGGCTGCGGATGCCCCCGCCCACCGGCGTCGTCAGCGGCCCCTTGATGGCCACGAGGTATTCGCGGCACGCGTCGAGCGTCTCGGGGGGCAGCCAGGTGCCGGGGCCATAGACCGCGTTCGCCTTCTCGCCGGCGTAGATTTCCATCCAGGCCACGCGGCGGGCGCCGCCGTAGGCCTTTTCGACGGCGGCGTTCCAGACGCCCATCGCCGCGCGGGTGATGTCCGGCCCCGTCCCGTCGCCCTCGATGAAGGGAATGACCGGGCGGTCCGGCACCGCCAGCGCGCCGTCCGCCCCCATCGTAATCTTCTGCCCGTCGGCGGGCACCACGATCTTGCTCATTGTCGAATCCTCCGGTTGGTTGCGCCCGGCGCTACTTGGCCGCCGGGCCTTCGTCGTCCGCGACGCCGACGTTCGCCAGGAGCGCCTGCGCCGCCTCTTCCATCTGCTTCATCTTGTCGGCCAGCTCCTTCATGGCGGCCTTCAGCTTCGGGATGCCGTTGATGCAGGCCAGCTGCCGGCCGAACTCCATCCGCGGGATGGCCGGCGAGCCGATGAACATCTGCGCGGGGGGCAGGTCCTTCGTCACGCCCGCCTGGGCCCCGACGACCGTCCAGTCGCCAACCTTGATGTGCCCCGCCAGCCCCGCCTGGCCCGCGCAAATCACGTGGCTGCCGAGCGTCGTCGTCCCGGCCAAGCCCACCTGCGCGCACAGCACCGTATGGTCGCCCAGCACGCAGTTGTGCGCAATCTGCACCAGGTTGTCGACCTTGCACCCCTTGCCGATCTTCGTCACGCCAAAGCGCGCCCGGTCGACCGTCGTGTTCGCCCCCAGCTCGGTATCGTCGCCGATCTCCACGATGCCCGTCTGCGGAATCTTCGTCCGCACGCCCGCCTTGTCCACGCGATACCCGAACCCGTCGCTGCCGACGACCGCCCCGTTGTGCAGGATGACCCGGTCGCCCAGCACGCAGCGCTCGCGGATCGACGCAAACGGATACAGCAGGCAATCCCGCCCCAGCACCGCCTCGTGCCCCACGTAGGTGTGCGGATACAGCCGCGTCCCGGCCCCGATGACCGCGCCCGGCTCCACGATCGCGTACGCCCCGATCGACACCCCTTCGCCGATCGTCGCGTCCGCCGCCACGATCGCCGTCGGATGGATCCCCTTCGGCAGTTCCGGCGCCGGCGGCGCAAACAGCGCGCACGCATCGATAAACGCCGACTCCAGATCCTTCGCACGCAGCAGCGTCGGATGCGGCTCCGGCACCGGCGCGCCGTCCGGCACCACCAGCGCGCCCGCCTTGCATTCCGGCACCTTCTTCAGGAAGCGCTCGCCGCCCGCGATGGCCAGCTGCGTCGCCGTCGCCACCTCGAAATCCCCCACCGAGTCCAGCACCACCGCCCCGTCGCCTTCCAGCGTCAGCCCCAGCTTCGCCGCGATGTCCCCCGCCGTCCACTTCGGAGATACGAACATGTCCCGCTCCTTTCGAAAGCTATTCCGCCGCCGGCGCCGTCGGCTTGTCGCTCTGGATGTACTGGATGAACGCGTCCGTCACGTCCAGCGCAGGCTTCGAGTAGGCCACCAGCGGCACCCCGTTCATCGTCAGGCCAGACTTGTCGAAAATCATCGCGTAGCCTTCCGCATCCGCGAACGCCCCCAGCTCGTCGTGCATCTCGTCGACGATCTGCTTGCGCATCTCGAGCACTTCCTCGCGCAGCGCGCGCAGCTTCGACTCCTGCTGACGGCGCGCCGTCATCACGAACGCCTGGTATTCCGTCTCCTTCGCTTCCGCCAACGCCAGCTTTTCCTTGCGGACGTCATCGGACAGCAGTGGCGACTTCGCGGCCTCGCGCGTCGCCTCGACTTCCGCCATCAGGGCCTTCTGCTTCTCTTCCAGGCCCTTCATCTCTTCCATCGCCTCGGCCTCGCGCTGTTTCAGCTCCGCCGTCGACCGCACCGTCTTCGGATGCGCCTCGAACACCTTGTCCAGGTCCACCGTGCCGATCCGCCCGGGCGCCGCGACCGCCACGCCCGCCCAGACCAACGCCAAGACCGCCGTCCACACATACTTCTTCATGTCTCTGCCTTTCCCGGGGCGGGTTCCGCCGCCGCCGTCTCCTGATTTTCCAAAATTTGCCCCGAATGTCCAATCCGTTTTCATCGCCGGCCGCCGTCCTTTAGCGCTCCGCGGGGGCCGTCCGGGCGGCCGCGTCCGGCGGGGGGGCCCCGTCGGCCGGCTTGTAGAACGCCAGCGCCGTCGCCGCCAGCAGCAGCAGGAACGCCAGCGCGTGGTTCCAGCGCAGCTTTTCGCCCAGCAGGGCCCAGACGAACAGGCTGAAGACCGTCAGCGAGACCACCTCCTGGATGATCTTCAGCTGGAACGCCGTGAAGGTCCCGTAGCCCAGCCGGTTCGCCGGCACCTGGAAGCAGTATTCGAGGAAGGCGATCCCCCAGCTGGCCAGCACCACCAGGAACATCGGCCACGACGGGCCCTTCATGAAGCGCAGGTGGCCATACCACGCCAGCGTCATGAAGACGTTGGACACCACCAGCAGGACAATCGGCAGGACCGTGTGCATCGCCGCTCCTCCTAGCCCTTCACGGCGCCTTCGGTCAGGCCCTTGACAAACAGCTTCATCGAGAACGTGAACAGGATGATGACCGGAATCGACGCAATCGCGTAGCCCGCCATCAGCGGCCCCCACACCTTGATGTATTCGCCCGCCATCCGCATCAGCTGCACCGTCACCGGCAGCCGCGCCTGCTCGCGCATCACGATCAGCGGCGTCACGAAGTCGTTCCACTGCCCCAGGAACTGCATCACCGCCACCGTCCCCATGATCGGCCCCGACAGCGGGATCACCACCAGCTTCAGCTGCTGGAAGTGGTTCGCCCCGTCGATTTCCGCCGCCTCGAACAGGTCCTGCGGAATGTCCGAGATGAAGTTCCGGAACACGAAGATCGCGAACGCCTGGCCGCCGCTCGCCCCCACCAGGATCAGGGCCGTCAAGGTGTTCAGCAGGCTCATGTCGCGCAGCAGGATGAACAGCGGCACCAGGTTGGCGATCATCGGCATCATCATCAGCAGCAGCAGCGCGTTCCAGAGGAACGACGACCCGGGCACCTTCAGCCGCGCGAAGAAATACGCCCCGAAGAGCCCGAAGAGCACGATGAAGAACGTCCCGAGCGTCGACAGGTAGATGCTGTTCGCCACCGTCGGCGAGACGAGCTCCCAGGCCGAGGCCCAGTTTTCCCAGTGGACCGGGTGCGTCAGCGTCGTCGGCGCGAAGTAGAACTGCGTATTGGTCTTCAGCGAGACGATCACCATCAGGTAGAGCGGCAGGAACGCGAACGCCAGCACGAACCAGATGAACAGGTGCTTTCCGAACCGCAGCCCCCAGGAGCCGGCCGTCGAGGCCGCGTGATAGGCGGGGTCCTGCTGCCGCTCGAACGCCCGCGCCACATAGAGGTCGCCGCGCGAGACCGCCGGCGGGGGGCGCTTCAGGCAGTGGGCCAGGTAGGCCTTGTTCGCGCGCTTCGCCAGCCGCCCCCACGGCGTCGCCAGCACCGCGAACACCAGCCCCGTCACGATCAGGTTCACCGACGCGTCACGGAACCCGTAGGCCATCAGCACCCCGCCCGCCGCGCCGATCGCCACCTTGAACAGCGCGCGCGGCGCCGCCAGCAGCACCAGCGCATAGCCGAACACGAGGAAGAGCACCGGCCGCGGCATCTCCGCCAGCCCCGGCACGTGACCCGTCCCGAACACCCCGAACAGCATCGCCGCCGCGCCCAGCGCCATCGCCGCCGCGCGGCCGCGCCCCTTCGCCACCCGGCGGCAGGCATACGGCACCGCCACCAGCGCCGCCAGCTGCAGCACCAGCGTCCCCGCCCACAGCGCCAGCGACCCCGGCGTCGCCGTCCGCGCCAGCAAATCCGACTTGACGTAGAAGTAGGCCTGCGCAAACGCGAACAGCGCCAGGATGCCGAACCACGCCCCCCGCGCCGGCTTCTCCTCCTCGCCCTTCTCGTTCAGCAGCATGTTGCACACCTTCTGCAGCAGCAGCACCACCACCGTCAGCACGATGCCCACCGCGCACGCATAGCCCATCTGCTGGTCCATGAACGCCTTCCGCAGCATGAACAGCGCCGGCACCGTCGCCTTGCCCCCAGGCCCGCCCGTGATGCCCGCCAGCGCCAGCACCATCCCCGCGTCCTTGATCGTGTCGATGATCGCGAACACCAGCAGCAGGTAGATCGACCCCATCAGCAGCGGCAGCTCGATCTTCGTGAACCGCGTCCACCAGTTCGCCCCGTCGATGTCCGCCGCCTCGTAGATGTCCTTCGAGATGTTCTGCAGCTTCGCCAGGTGCGTCAGCACCGCGAACGACCCCACCCACGGGAACCCCCACACCACGCACGCGATGATGATCAGCTGCGGATCGCCCAGCCACGCCGCCGACGTCCCCGCCTTGAACGACGTCATCCACGACAGCATCGACGCGAACGCCCGCCCCAGCGAATCCGCCGCCAGCCCCCCTTCCGCCGGATCCGCCAGCCATGCCGACACATGCGCACCCCCCGCCTGCAGCAGGTGCATCAGACCCGTCGCCTCCAGGAACTGGTTCAGGTAGCCCCCCGTCGCCTCGAAGAAGAACGACCGCCAGATCAGCACCGTGATCAGGCCTGGGATCACCATCGGGATCACGAACAGCGTCCGATAGAAGAACTGCATCTTGTCCGACGTGCACCGGTGGATGCACACCGCCACCAGCAGCGCCGGGATCATCTTCACCACGTTCCAGAACCCCAGGATGAACGCCAGCTTGAACGAATCCCAGAACTCGATGTTCTTGAACAGGTCCACGTAGTTCTCGAACCCCACGAACTCCGAGATGTCCGACCCGTTCCAGCGGAACAGCGAATGGAAGATCCCCGACGACGCCGGGTAGTATTGGAACAGCGCAATCAGCACCAGCGTCGGGATGATGAACAGGTAGATCTCCCAGTGGTGGCGCAGTTGCGAGGCTTTGACGGGTTTCGGTTGCATGGCTCAATCAAATAGGTAAAACGTTTCTCCCGCCTGGGCCGACAACCCACGCGGAACGCCCCCAAGTATGCCAAAAAGCAGCCCCGCGCGCAAGCCGCCATTCGCCACCCGTGCGGATTCGCATCCCCGCCGAATTTCATCCCCTTGCAAGGCCCCATTCGCCCCCCCTGCCTTTCCGCGCAGGATGACCGAATGTCCGCCGCCAGCATCGCCCCCCTGGCGGGCTTTGCCCCGCCCTCTAACCACGAACCACTAATCACGAACCACTTCCATTCGGCATGGTGCGGCTTTTCATCCCGTCGCGGCCCGCCCGGAGGTCGGGCCCTACCGGATTCGCCGGTCAGCCGCTTCCATTCGGCTTTTCATGCGTTCCTGCGCAGGAGGGCCGAATGTTCCGCCCCACCCCGCCCCACCATTCGCCCCCCATGCGGATTCGCATCCCCGTCGAATTTCATCCCCTTGTAAGGCCCCATTCGGTAGGGCCCGATCTCCGAGCGG
>JAZQOP010000167.1:0-16589 GCA_045627965.1 Kiritimatiellia bacterium
GGCGGGGGGGGATTTCGAAAAAAAGTGCATTTTTTGCCGCTTACGCTTGACATCGGGGGTTCGGGAGGGTATATACGCCGCGGTTTTGTTGGTGGCGAGATAGCTCAGCTGGTAGAGCAACGGACTGAAAATTCGTGTGTCACCGGTTCGATCCCGGTTCTCGCCACCATTTTTTTGCACTGATTTGTTGGGGTTTTTCGGGGAATTGAGGCCAAGGGTTGAAATATGGATTTTTGGGGTCATGTGGGGGATTTTGTGGGATTATAGCCGATTGTGACACAAAGCTGTCACACATGCCAAGCGGCTAATCCGCACCAACCGCGTTGCGCGAATACCCAATGGCGCGGCCGACGCGCTGGAAGCCGGTGAGGTCGTTGCCGGAAACCGCGTCGTAGAGGCCGGTGCCCCAGGCCCAGATGCCAGGAAGGGGGACGCCAAGACCGGCACCGACGAGATTTGCGGTGCTCCGGCCGACGCGCTCGCCGCGCGGGCCGTCCTCGCGGGCGAACTCCGCAGCAAGGAGGGGAATCTCGGAAAGCGTTGCGAGGGGGGCGTTGGCGTTCACGAGGGCCTGGTCGGTCCGCCAGTCGCCGCTCAGCGCCCGGTCTAGGAGCTCGCTGCCGATGCTTCCTCCGGGATACCCGTCCAGCAGGAGGTTCGCGGCGGCCTGGCCGGCCGCCTCCGCCCACTTGACAATCCGGCGCTCGTCGTCGTCGCCGCTCCCCGCCCCCCACGCGAACAGCGAGCCGCCCGCCAGCGCGTAGAGCGCCTGGGCCGCGAACAGCCCGACCAGGGCCCGGACGTGGGACCTGCGGTTTCCGCGTCCCATCTTCAGGGCCCGGAGGTGGGTCCAGGTTATCCGGCTCAGCTGGATGGGCGAGGACTTGAACATCATGCCCCACACCATGAGGTGGGAGGTCTGCACGTGCCCGAGATAGGCGGCCAGCGTGGATTGCTGCGTCTCGTTGTAGGAGCGGGAAACGTCCTGGAAGGCCCGGCGCATCGCCTCCTGCTGGGACATTCTGCCCGCCTCGTACTTCCGCACCTGGTGCTTCCAGATCGGATACGTCCCGGCCACGCAGCCGTATGCATCGCCGAACCGCGTCGGGCGCATTCCCAGCCGTTGCAGCCAGTTCAGGCTTTTCTTCACGACGCCGAGCTTGGTGCCTTCGAGGTTCGTCGCCTGCATCGCCATCTCCATTGCCTGGTTGATGTTCCCCTTGATCCGGTAGCGCCAGTTGGGGATATGCTTGCGCATGAGCCGGAGATAGTTGGCGGCCTCCTTCGGATTCGCGTGGAGGTTGGCGAACCACTTGAACCATTCACCCATCGACATGTCCTCGGGCATCATCGCCATCGCCGCCGACGGGCTGGTCATCTGCTTGAGCATGACCGACCAGCGCGCGCACTGTGCGGCCGCGAACCGCCCGCCGATGTTCCGCAGGATCTGATACGCCGTCCCCTCCCAGTCCTCCTGCCCCCGTGCAATCGTGTTCCAGTAGGCGTCCACGTGCTTCTTGGCACTTTCGCCGAGCTTCTGGACGAGGGCCTTCTGCATTTCGGGGTGGCTGAACACCCGCCGCGCCTTGTCCACGAGCCGGTAGTGGGTGAGCATGTGGTTCTTCTGGCGGCCGTCGCGCACCATGCGGTCGAACAGGTCATACAGCTCGAACGCGCGCCGGTTGTCGGTCCTGGAGCGGATGAAGCTGGCCATCATGCCCATGAAGCCCTCCATGCCCGGCACCCCCTTCGGCCCGGCCTGCCGCCAATACTCCCTCTTGGCTGGGCAGTACGAATCCACCTTCTCCATGCTGCTTCCGTACATCCACCGGCACATCTCGTCCATCTCGTCGTAGCTGTGGTCGAACTCCTGGCTCATCCTGTCGGCGAGGTCCAGCACGCCCTCCTTGCGCAGGAGGTTCTCGGCCTCGTCGATGGTTTCGGGCAGGAACCCGCTGTTCACGAGCCCCATCATCATCCCGAAGCGCCGGTCCTCGACCGGTCGCCCGTCGAACTTCAGATTCGCGCCCTGCGCGTCCTTGGGCAGCTGCAACGCCTCCACGAAATCCCGGTACAGGCACCCGGCCGCGGCCTCCGCCTGCCGCCGCCACAGGACGAGCGGCATGAGCTCCGCCAGCGAGTTGTCGAACGTCTCCTCCCGGCCCTGCGCGTCTTTGGCCACCTCGACATGCCCCTCGCCCGTCTCGTCGTCCACGACCAGGATACGGCGCTTGACGTTGGTCTTCCGCTGCCGTTTGAGGTCCGCTATGCGCCGCATGAACTCCGCCTGCTGCTCCCGGCCGCCGTTCTCGACATCGACCCCGAAGTAGTCCGCGAGCATCTTCCCCACGCGCTCGTCCGTCTCCTCGTTGCGCGCCTTCTCCGCGTCCTCGCATTCCGCAGCCTCCCTGATCATCTTGTAGACGATGCCGTCCCCGAAGCCCACGTTCTTGTCGTACACCAGCTGCTCGCCCAGCGCGAGCCCGCCGTCGATGCCCATCTTGAACCAGAGCAGCGCGTTGAGCACCTTGCGCCCCAGACGGCTGTTCTTCGCCTTCAGGAGGTTCACGTCGGTGATCTGCCTCTCCTCGCCCAGGAGCTCCTTGACGGCCTGCCTGCGGATCTCGTCCGCCTCGGCCTTCTTCTCCTCCTCCAGGGCCAGGCGTTCGCGGCCCGCCTTCTGCGCGAGCTCCTTCAGCCACTTCTTCGCCTTGTCCCACGCTTCGAGGTCGGCCACGTAGTCCCCGGCTGGGAGTCCGTCCGTCCCGCGCGCGCGGTCCGGGTCATGCAGCCTGAACAGGCCGCCGACGTTCCGCAGCGCGTTCCACTCCTCATAGAGTCCGCGGCTTTCGCGGGCGAGCGTGGCCCGGCGCCGCTCATCCGGCGTCGTCCCCAGATCCATGTCGGCGAGCTCGTTGTCGATGGCCCCGATACGGTTCAGAATCTCCTCGCAGCGCCGGTCGATCTCGTCGGCGCTCCGGCTATCCATCGCGGCGGCGCGCGCGGCCCGCATTCCTGCCGCCTCGTCCCGAAGGACCTCGCCGGGGTTCCGCGCCTCGCCCGAATGCTTCTTCAGCAGCTTCTCCACATCCGCGCGGATCCGACGGATCGCCATCCGCGCCAGAACCGTATCCGCGAAACGCTGCGCCTGTGCCGTCCGACGGTCCAGCGCCCAGGGCGACTTCGCCCCGATCATCTCCATCACGAACTTCGCCTCTTTCGCCTGCAAATCCTTGGGAATGCCAATCTTGTCCATGAACTCATGGATGGCCTTGGCCCGGCCCTGGGCGTCGTTCCGCAGCTTGCCCAGCGACTCGATGAACTCCCGCCGCGCCTCGGCCACCTTCCCCAGCGGCACCCGCGCCGACCGCAGCATGTCCGTCGTCGCGGCGACTTCCGCCCGCTTCTGGTTCAGCGCCCACTTCGCATCCTCCTCCGTCTTCAGGCCGGAGACATACGTCCTGCCGTCCTTCCCGACGATGCTCCACCGCTTCGAGCCGTCCTTGGCCTTGCGCCCCTCCGCGACCGTAGCATCGAACCAGCCGCCGGTCTTCACCAGCTCCGCGTCCTGATACTCTCGCACCCCGTCCCTCACCACGAACGCCCGACGCCCGCTGCGCCCCTCCTTCTCCCGGTTCTCCTCCGCCGCCTCCTCGACCGCAGCCTTCTCCTCCGGCGTCTCAGAGCCCGACGGCTCTGGCTCCGAGAAGAGAACGTCACCGGCAAAGTCCCCGGTCAGATCCCTAGTCTCGTTGAAATGCCGAAGTACGTCTTCTGACAAAATGCTTTGATGTGTATCCTTGACAACTCCAAGCACGTCTGCTATTGACACCTCCTTGTTCGCAGTGATTTGTGTGGAAGGCGTTAAAACCTGACCCCCTTGTGGAACCCGCAAGTCTCTGCGATTTCTTGTGTTGATTGCATGGGCAACGTCAACCACCTCGAAACCTGTCACCGAATTTGTCTGCTGTTCCACCGTTACGATGACAATGTTTTCGAGTGTCTTTCTGGTGCCGTCGGCTTTTTGTGAGTCTCCATAGACAAGGCAAGCCATCGCATAAGTCCCGACAACGTGTTGCTTTGTCGTTTTAAGGCCGTTAATGGGTATGGCATTTTTCACGATTTCCCCCACCCGGCAAACGGCGCGTCCATTGACAACAAGTCTACGGAATGATCCGCCCAGCCCGTGTCGGATCGTGTCGCGGCTAACTTGCAATTCCCGTCCGGTGTATCGATTGGTAACCAATACATAATCACCTTCATCTCGCCCGACTTGCCGCGCATTCTCCATTCCCTTCGTTGCAATCAAGCCCCGATCTACCCGTCCATTCTGCCCCAGCACATCTGCCTTGGGCGCTATGTTCACGGGCTTCATGTCCGGCATCGAGGTCAGCGTGTCCCACGAATACACGTCTGCGTCTTCCGTCATCGACCGTCCGCCGTAATACTCGTTCGCCCCCTTCTCATCGAGCTTCCTCACCGGCTGTCCTGCCGCATCCATCCGCAAATCCCGCAGCGCTGCACGGATTTCCGCCGGACGCACCCCGGCATCCCCGCCGAACCGCACTTCTCGCCCGCTTGATCCGACAATCCGCTGGCCCGATGACATGGCTGCCACAAACTCATGCAGCACGTCCGGCCAGTCCATATCCTCCACGTCCTGCAACTTCAACGGACGCCCTAGCTTCCGACGCAACGCCTGCCACACACGGGAGAAAAGACGCTTCACCCGCTCCCACCAGGCGGCGAGTCCTCGCTTGGCGCTGGGCCTGTCCACCAGGTCCTTCAGCCGACCCGCTTTCTCCTCCTCCCCCAGGATGGCGAACAATTCCATATCCGTCACCTTGTCGCCATACCGCCGCTTCGCCGCCTGCCGCACCGTCTCCGGCGGGTTATGCATCGCCTCCTCGAATTTGTTGGCAACCTTCTTCGCCGATGCGTCCCCGCTCCGGGCCAGCGCCTCGACCAAGATCTGTGCCATATGCCCGCCCTCGTGGGTCGGCGACAGGACTGTAGCTGCTCCATCCCGGAACCATGCCAGTCCACTGTCCAGGTCAACCGCCGCATTCGCCGTCGGCGGCTGACCATTTTTCCACGTCCAAAGCGGCGGCTTTTTCGAAATCACCGACTTCAACCCAAGCGACTTCCGCAACGCCTCTCCCCCCTGTTCCAGCTGCGCCCTGCTGGCAGGCGTCCCAGCCTCACCCTGCGAATACATCTTCCGCCGGTCTTCCAACTTGTTGTCAACCGTGATGTTGTCGTCACGGGCCGTTTCTTCCTTCTTGTTCTTGCCGGAAAGGTCGTCGTTGAGGCGTTGGAGCTCCAGTTCGAGGGCGGTGATCTTCTCGGCGCTTTCGAACTTGCGGTCCAGACCGGCGGATAGGTCCTCGATGCGGCGGGCGGTGGTCTCGCGGTCCTCGATGGCGCTTGCGAGCCTGCGTTTCAAGACGCTGATGGTGGCGTCGGCGGAGCGGAAGACGGCAAGCATCATGGTGGACTTGTCGTCCGTGTCGAAGTTCGGAGAGAAGTCGTAGGTGGTCTTGGCGTCCCCCGGCAGCTTCAGGATGTAGCGCAGCCGGGAGTTCCCCTTGGCCCCCTCCCAGCGGACCTGGATCTCGAACCCGCGATAGCGGGCCACGGTCTCCAGCTTGCTGAATCCATCGTTGTCGAGCTTCTCCTTGAGCGGCGTGGAGACGGCCACGACGGCGGCGTCGAGCGCGGAACTGAGGGCCGCGTCCCGTTCGGTGTGGGTGCTGGGCCTGATGAGGCCGGCCCCGACCACCTCTGCCTTGAAGGGCTTGCCGGTGGTCTTGTCGGCGGCGTCCACGGCGGTGCGGAGGTCCTTGATTTCGTTGTCCAGGCGTCCGAGCTGCCATTGCGCGGCGCGCCGGTCGCCTTCCTGGTCGCGCTTGGACTGCTCGAACGCGGCCTCCTGGAGGTGGAGCCGGTAGAGCTGCTTTTCGACCTTGGCCTTGCGGAAGACGCGCGGGTCGCCGGACGCGATGGCGACGATCTGGTCGGGGGAGATGGTGTCGGACTCCTCCTCGATGGTGCCGAGGTTTTCGCCGCGCAGGAAGGAGTTGATGAATCCCGCCTTGTTCTTGATGAGGCTCCAGGTGAACACGTCGATGGAGCGTTCCTGCGTGTAGGTGACGACCTCGACATCCTTGTAGGTGTTTCCCTGGCGGTGGCCGCGCCCGTTACGCTGCTCGATAGAGCCGGGGGTCATCATGCGGGAGGCGTCGAGGTGGTGCATCCAGCGCAGGCGCTTCTGGGCGTTGATGCCGGTGCCCATCGTGTCGGTGGAGCCGATGGCGACGAGGATTTCCCCGTTGTTCATCTTTTCGGCGAGGGCCGCGCGGAGGGCCGGGGACAGGTTCGAGGAGAAGAACGCGACCTGATCGGGCTTGAATCCTGCCTTGACGAGCCCATCCCGCAGGTATCTGTAGAGGTTGAACCCCCACGGCGTGTCATTCACGCCGCAGTCGCAGAAGATCATCTGCGCGGCCTTCGGATCGGCCTTGTGGTTCGCGGCCACGCGGGCGATGCAGGCATCCGCCTTCGTCCCCTTCGCGCCGACGTACTTCTCCCGATAGAGGCCGGGGTGCACGGCGGCCTTGCGGCCGTCGCCGCAGACGACGAGCATGTTGTCGTCGCCCTTCTTGGGCTTTCCGCGCCGTTTCTCGATGGCCTTGGCGCGCGCCACCATGTCCTGGATGATCTCCCTGGAGACATCCGTCTCCGGGGAGTTGTCCACGGAGTCGTGCCGGTTCGGGCGGACGATCTCGCCGGTGTCCGCCGCGAAGACGACATCCATGTTCTGCCGCATCATGGAGGACAGCTCGCCGAGGTTGACAAACTCCTTGAAGCGCTCGACCTCCTTCCAGTCGCCGCCGGAGGGCGACATTTCGAGGTCGGCGGTCGTGCGCCCGAAGTTTGACGCCCAGGCGTCGAAGGACGTGATCCCGGCCTCCTTCAGCAGGTCGTTCTGGAGGTAGCGCTGCCAGACGTAGGCTTCGACCAGCGAATTGTCGAGCGGCGTCCCGGAGCCGAACACGACGCACGCCTCCGGATTGTTGTCCAGGAGGTTCTGCACGTTCATGAGCAGCGCGGAGGCCCGCTTGGAGCCCTCCACGGGGATGCCCTTTACCCTGGTCCGGTAGGTGGCGATGGGGAGTTTCTTGAACGCCTGGCATTCGTCCACCATCACCATGTCGAAGCCGAGGTCCTGGAATGTGGAAACCCCGTCCGTCTTGGGGGCCTTGAGGAGCCCTTTGAGGCGCTCTTCGAGGGATTCGGCGCGCTTGAGGAGGTTCCTGCTAATGCGGTCGCGGTCCTTCTTCTGCATCTCCAGGTTCATGGCGGCGTCGGCGGCGGCCCTCAGCTCCTGGATCTGGCCGTCGATGAACTTCTGTTCGATGGCCGGGTCGGTGTCCAGCGAGCCGAGGTTGTCGTGGGTGAGGATCACAAGGTCCCAGTTGTTGTTGGCGATCTGGGCCATGGAGCGCTTGCGGCGGGCGGCGGTCATGCTCTCGCCGCCGACGAAGATGTTCATGTTCGGGAACAGGCGCTGGATTTCGGCGGCGACCTGCTTGACCGTGGAGTTCTTGACGACAAGGAGTGGCTTGGAGGCGACGCCGGTCTCCTTCGCCTTCTCGGCCATGAGGCCGTAGGTGATGGTCTTGCCGGTCCCCACCTCGTGCGCCATGAGCATGCGCCGGCAGGCGAGGAGCTTTTCGACGGCGGCAACCTGGTGCGGCCGCGGCTTGATGGAGGGGGTCATGCCGGGGAACGACAGCCACCGGCCGCCCTTCTTGCGCTCGACGAAGCCGTTGAAGGTGTCGTTGTAGATCCTGGCGAGCCGGGCTGACCTCTCCTTGTCCTTCCACACCCAGGCCAGGAATTCGTCCTTGAGCTTTTCGGCCTTGTTGTTGGCCTCTTCGGATTCGACGGTCAGGACCTCTGTCTGGCCCGTGTAGGGGTCCTTCTGCGTGATTTGGATGCGCTGGTCGTGGAGGGCCGCGTCGAGGATATCGAGGAAGCTCCGGTGTTGCGTCGCGTAGGTGTTGGTGTAGGCGGCGGAGCGTTCGATGAGGCTACGGGCGTAGTGGCTGACCGGCAGACTGGCCACCCAGCGCCCCAGGGCGTGGTTGTACTCGAAGGAAATGCCGTCCTCCACTTCAGGGACGCCCAGGACATTGGACGCGAACGCCGTCATGACGTCGGGTGGCACCCACGTCGCGCCCAGGTTCACGGTGATGTCGCCGGGGCCCTTGTCGGCGGGCAGGACCTTGCGCAGCGCGTCCACGTTGGGCCTGAAGGCCGGGTCGAGACGCGCGGCGGACTCCGCCTGGCGGAGCTTGTCGCGGACGTTGCCGGACAGATACTCGTCCGCGCCGACGAGGGCCCCGTCCGGCGCGCGGTAGGCCAGCCCCTTCCCCATCAGCTCCCGTTCGGCGGTCTCCGTGTCCACGCCCATCATCTCCCCGACGCGAGCGGCGTCGAGGTGGCCGGTCTCGTTCATGGAGAAGCCGGCCGCCTGCTCGTAGTTCTCCGCGTGGGTGGCGCGCGACTTAGCGTAGCCGACGCGCGTGGTGAAGATGTCGGCCTTCGTGGCCTTGTTCTTGTCCTTGTCATAGGACCGCTCCAGGGCGATGAGCATGTGCGAGGACGGATCCCCGTCCATCAGCCCCAGCATCCCCTTCTTGTTCAGGGGTCCGTACGTCCTGACAAATTCGTCATAGCGGCGGTTCAGCTCCTTCCGCAGCGACTTGAGCTGCGCGTCCGAGCCGTCCGTCGTTTCGGCGGCGCGGAGGGCGTTGAGCGTGTCCCGCAGCCCGATGAGCATGGCCGCCTTCTTCTTCTGGTGCTGCGGCGCGTTGACCTGCACGAGGCCCTGGGGCGTGTTCTCCCAGATTTCGCCGTTCTTCGCCACGAGGCTGCCGTCCCGCAGCGTCCATTCCTCGATTCCAAGCTCCGCCACGCTTGCGGTCTTCGGGGCCGCCACGGCGCGCGTCCGGGGCGTGTAGAGCCCCTCCGGCAGACCGGCGAGGATGCCGTCGAGCCGCTTCTGGATGCCGTCGAGCCGCTTCTGGAGGCTCTCGCCCTTGTCGAGCCGTACGGTCGTCGCATGGCCGTACTGGTTGTGGGTGCTGGTGAGCTTCCCGAGGATGTGGTCGGGGTGCTGCTCGTAGTACTGGTTGATGACTCCGGGGAGCCATTCGTCCCCCTTCGACACCTTGTTGCACTCGACCGTCTCCAGCCATGCGCGCGTGTCCTCGGACATCTCCTCGCCGGGCTCCCGCTTGCGGAGGATGATGAGGTCCGTCACCACGTCCGTCCCCGCCACCCCGCCGAACGTGCCCTCCGGCAGACGGACGGCGGCAACAACGTCCGCCTTGTCGGCGATCTCCCGACGTACGGCGTCGTTCATCTTGTCCATCGTGCCGGTGCTGGTGATGGCCGCCACCAGCCCGCCGGGGCGGACGATGCCCAGGCTCTTGAGCCAGAAGTAGTCGTGGAGGTTGGCGCTGACCTTGTTATACTTGTCCCGCCGGATGGTGATGTCCGCGAACGGGAAGTTGCCGATCACGAGGTCGTAGAAGTCGTCCGGCAGCGCGGCCTCCTGGTAGGCGTCGCTCGTGATCCGCGCCCCAGGATAGAGGTTCTTGGCGATTTCGCTCGCCAGCACGTCCTTGTCCGCCCCCGAAAGCACCGACCGGTCCCGCACCGCGACGGGCATGGTCCCGAAGAAGACGCCATTGCCGACGCTGGGCTCGTGGACGCGGCCGCCCTTGAATCCCAGACGCTCCAGCGCGCCCCACACCGACTGCGCCATCCGCGGCGGCGTCCAGAACGCCGTGAGGGTGCTCTTGCGGGCGCTCTCGAACTCCTCGTCCCCGATGACCTCCCGGAGCTCCTCCCGCTCCTTCTGCCACTCGCCCCCGTAGTACGCGAACAAGCCGTTGCGGAACTCGCTCCGCCCCCAGCCGACATACTTGGCGATAATCTCCCGCTCCTCCGGCGTCGCCTCCCGACCCTCCTCCCGGAGCGTCTTCAGCACCCGCAGCGCGGCGAGGTTGTCCCGGTACTTGGCCTTCGCGCCCCCGGCGTCCAGGTAGTCCGGGTCGGTGATTACGTGGTTTTCCGCATTGCGGCGCTGCGCCTGCGCTCGCTCTCCCGGCGCTCCCGATCCCGCTGCGCGTTCTCCTCCTCGACCATCCGAAGAAGATGCTGCATCTCGCGGTCGTACTCCTCCGGCGTCGCCGACAGCGCCCTCGCCCAGTACGACGCCGGTGCCAGATTCTGAAACGCCTCCTCCTCGCTTTCCGCCCCGGTTTCCGCCCCGGTTTCCGCCCCGCCTGCCGCCGCCGACAGCTCCTCCTCCGACGCCACCAGCCCCTCGCTCGTCCACTTGCGCGCCTGCAGCTCCGCCGAGGTCCTGTCCATCCCCTGACCTTCCAGCCTCTTCACCCACTCCGTTTCCGCCCGCTGTAGCGTCCGCAGACTGCTCTTCACGTGGCCGAGCCCGCCCTTCTCCATCCAGCTCCGGGCCGTGCGCGGACAATCCACTTTCACCATCTCCCAGATCTCCGCCGCCACCGGTCCCAGTCGCTTCGCGACCCGGTCCGCCGGATGCCTCATCTCTCCGCCCGCGTATGTTATCGGCATGATTCTCTTCTCCTTGCTGCTGGGTGGTTACATTTGCGCCAGAATCGGACCCTGGATTTCCGCCATTTCCCGAAATGTCAGGTGACGGCCCAGCCGACGCTCCTCCGCCTCCATCGCCTGGTCGATCTTCGTCCAGTCCAGTTCGTTCCCGTCCGTATCCATCCCCGGCCTCCAATCCCCCTCCGGCCACGCGCCCTTCTGCGAGCGCCCTGTCGCCGCGGACATATTGCGGCGGCTGTCCTCTCGGGACATCATTTGAGACTTCGACATATCCATCTACTACTCCTTGGGCGGTAACCCTATCAAATGTTTCCTTCGGATGCAAGCCAACTTCGTCAAAAATATACTCCGGCGAAACAAACCGCCCGGTTTCCACATACCGGGTCAGCGCCCTCGCAATGCTTTCGTCGAGCGGGATGTCCACGTTGTAGAGATAGACCTTGTAGCCCTTCTCCTTCGCCTTCCGGATCAGTCCGAGCAGCTTGTCCGCGTTCTTTCCGATGGTGGGGAAGATGATATTGTCCCCGTTGTCCATGGAATGAGGCATGACCATCTTTTCCGCGATGTCTGCGCTTTCCTTGTGGACCCTTCCCGCGCCCGCTCCGGCGTCGAACCCTGGCAGCCTGGGCTTCACCTCGTCCGCGTCGATCTCGATGGCGCGGATGCGCTTGCGGATATTCCTGACGACGGCGCTTGACTTCCCCGCGCCGGGAAGTCCCATGACGATATGGAACTCATGCCCCTGGTCGATGCCTTTTTGCTTCGCCCCTTCGTAGTATTCCTCCGCGATCTTCGTCCGCAGCGCCACTCGTTCGGGAGTGTTGATGACATGGGTGCTTTCCCCGCCGTTCCTGCTTTCCTCCAGGCCGCGCCTGAACGCCGCGGTCTTCTCCCTCCACCGCTCCCCATCCTTGGCGCTGTCCTTCGCCTGCCTGACCTCTTCGCTCTCCGCCTTGATCCGCGCGGCCTTCTCCGCCGTCGTTTCCGGCGTTCCGGCATTCCGGGATTCCGGCATTCCGGCCTGCTCCGCGTCACGCTCCCGCAGCTCCTGGCGCAGGCGCTGCGGCTTGCTCCACGTCCCGCCGGGGGACCTACGGATGGCAGCCCTGGGCTACGAGGACGCTGCGGGCATGGTTCGGCGACATCTTGCCATTGACGATGAGCTCTTTCACCTGGGCCGCGATGTGGTTGGTGTAGCGCTGCGGGGCACCTTTGTTCAGGGCTCCGGCGTCTACGGCGGCTTGCGCACGGGAGGCGGAGTAGTCGCGGACATCCTTGTCCTTGAATGTGTTGGGGACGGGATTCAGCCCCCGCCGGATCTCGTCGGAAAGCGTGCTGCGGGCGATGCCCAGCTGCGCCGCGAGGCGGCGGAGGGACAGGCGCTCCTTCTTGGGGAGGCGCAGGTTCCGGTTGTAGAGGCATTCGATTTGCGAACGTTTTCCATGGACAAATGGCGTTTGCGTTCAGGGCTGGATGGGTGTAGGTTGCGCATGTCGGTCATCTCCTTGTCTACTGTTGCAAGCACATGATGGGTAGGGATCGACGCTCGGGCTTCTGGCACCCAATTGGGTGCCAGAAGCCCTCTCGTCGCTCCCCACCCGTGGGCAGTGTGCCACTGTCCGGTCTCTTTGTACAACTCGCGGTTTTTGCAAAAACGAGCGGGTTGCGCTTGACTCCTCCTGGGACGAGTGCTATTATCCACTGCGTTCGCGAGAACCCCCTTTTGGCCGGGCTGTAGCGCAGACTGGTAGCGCGTTTGCTTGGGGTGCAAAAGGTCGCTGGTTCAAATCCAGTCGGCCCGAGCACTTTTTTCTAGGTTTTACTGGCTTTTTCGCGGGTTTTCAGCCCTCGTTTCTTTTTGCCTTGTCCGCTCGATTCCCCTCGAAACCGCATGATTCCGAACCCCGAGTGTTGCCCAAAGTGTTGCCATTTCCCAAAAGTGTTGCCATGGGAGCCTTGCCAACGGGGGAAATCCATGGCTTTCCCAACGACACAACAGCCGCTCCGAGACTGGAAAATCTTTCGGCCCAGCCGGGCGTTGACGGCGTCCACGGCGGCGGAGAGTTCCACATGGACCCTCATGCAGTATAGGTGAAGTTGGCAGCGAAAATGACTCTCCAAGTATTTCAGTCCGGCATTTTTCCAGTTGACAAGCCGGGGGCATCCGTGGAATTCCGCGGGTGACGGGCGCGTGACGAAACGCCAGACAAGGGAAGGAACGCATGAAGAAAGCCATTGGGGTGATTTTGCTGGTGGCGGTGGCTGTTTTGGGTGTTGGTGCCGCCATTGCCTTTGAAACCGGGGAAGCTGACCACGCTGCGGCCCCAGCCGCAGACACCGTGTTCCTCGGCGAGCAGGATCTCGCCGAGCGGATGGAGATTTGGCGGAACCAGTACCGCCGCATGACTCCGGGTGATGCGCCGCTGCTGCAGGACGTCGGGACGTGGCCGGCGGCTTGGGAAGAGTTCTCGTCTCGGTGGGCTTCAGCCCCGGCGGAACGGAATTTGGCAACGTGGCTGGTGCCCGTGACGGCGGAACGTTCCGGTGCGCTGACCGTTCTCCGGGACGCAGACGGGAATGCTTTGTGGAGCGGGGTGACGGACTTCTTCAAGGAGGAGTCCGCCAACGTGACGCTCACGGGCGCGCTGGTGGACGAAGAGGAATGGCCGCTGTGGAAAGCGGCTGGGGAGGAAATCGACAGGCGGCTGGACGCGATGCGTGGAACAGAGACGAGGCGACCTCCCCGACGGCGCGACGGAGATGGCGGAAGCGGAGGCAACGGGACAAACGATGGTCCCAAGATGTTTATGTCGGCCTCCGCCGACTTCACGTCCACTCCGCCGGAATTTCGCGTTGGCTTGCAATGGACGAACACCGGCACGCTCGATGTGTTTGCCTATGGTCCGTTGCACACTTCCTCGACCCACTCGGTGACGTTCACGAACGACGAAAACCAAGTTGTTACCAACACCATCACGAACTGGCACTGTGCCGAGCCGGGCCTGAGGGGATTCTCCAACGACTGGGCGTGGGTCGGAACAGCCACGATAAGCGACACCAATCCCGTTGTCTTTGTCGATACCAACTTTTCGCCGGAACGCGCGCATGTCCGCTTCTATGCCGCCGCAGTGGCCTTGGATTCGGACGGAGACGGCTTGAACGACGGCGTGGAGATATTTGAAACTGGCACGGATCCCGGCAACTGGGACTCCGACCATGACGGGGAAGGAGACGGAACGGAGCGAGCGGCGGGAGCGAATCCTTCCGTGTCGAATATCTGGTGGGAAGTGACCACGACAAACAAGTTCCACTGGTGGAGACGCCTTGGGACCAACATCCCGACAACGCCTCAATATGTCGCCGATTATCCTGTTGTCGGAAATCGTCCGACAACCAACAGCGTTGTCAATGACGTGAAAATCACTGGTTTTGTGGATGACATTCTTTGCGTGGACAGCAATGTCGTTGGCGGCTGGGACGCCGGGCCAACGAACTTCGCGAATCTTAGCGTGCTGGCACAAACCACAAACGCGCAAAGTGGGCGATTGACCTTGAAATTTGGGACCTGCCCGTCCCGAACCACGTCGGGGAGAACGAAGTGAAGCTGGGCAATTCTTTCAGCGACCAATTCAAGGTGGTTTGGAAGTGGAAAGCGCCAGTGGGTTTGACCATCGATGTCGAATCCAGCGTGGCAGGCGTTTCCCCAAATCCCCCGCCATTCGAGGGGTTTCACGAATGGCCGTTCGACCTCACCCACAGCCCATATCCCGACAAGCACTTCGTCGTTTTCTTCAATGATGCAATGCACTTTGATGTCAATACGAATTTCGTGATTGATGATTTTGACATTGTTTTGTCAGCCGAAGTGTCTCCCGACGATTTTCCCGTCGGGGGATGCACATCCCATTGGGGCCGGATTTCAGGACCTGAATCCGGGACACTGCTGGCAACGAACGGGATGACGGCGTGTTTTCGGAATCCGCGCAAGGGCGGAGTCTACCAGTTTTCGTTCGACCTTGGTTTGCAAGGGGCACCCAGCAGCGAAGCGACGGTTGTTCTGCCGCTTGCCGGTGCCGAAGTGGATGACATAATCCAGGCGGATTTGGTACTGGCGAACACATTTGCGTCCAATGTCGTGGCCAATCATTGGTGGTTGACAAGACAATTGCCCAATAGTGGACTGAATTGGTTTGTTGACTACGGCAGTGGAGATTATCTTGGCAGGCCGGACAATGCGCCGACTGTGCGTGTCTACAACCAGGTGAATATCACCGACAAGCGCGGAGCGGGAGCCGTTTGCACATGGAAAGGCCATCCTGTCCGGGTCGCAAAACTTAGCAATTTCATGGTTGCTTACGCCGCGCGAAAAATCGAAGTTGGCGAAGCCTTGGCTTGGCTGGCCCAAAGCATCGGGACATGGAACGACCCTGCGGCAAGCAAGAGTTGGGATGCAGGATGGGCTGTCGCTGAAGGGGGAGATTACGAAACGGTAGTCTCAAACCTCGTGCGTGACATCTGGGATGACGGGGACGAGAAGAATATGCGCCTCTGGCCCAACACGAATGCAGCCGACAATCATGTGTCCCGTGTGTTAGGCTGGGACCCCGATACCCAATTTACGTCACCCGGCTTCCTGTACGAGACAAATCCTTAGGAGAAAATGATGAAAAAGAAATGCTTGGCTTGTCTGTTGTGGCTCGTGGTTGCAATTTCGGTGCATGGGCAGGATGGCTTTACTTCCCAGGTTGAAGGCATGTGGCGGGCGGGCGACCATGCGGGGGTATTGGCCATTGCCCAGCAACGATTGGCGACGGACCCCAACGATTTGCCGGGGCTGTTGCTGAAATTCGATTATGAAGTCGAATACCTGCAACTCGACGAAGCTACCAACACGGCTGCGGAAATTTTGCGCGCGGCACCGCAAATTGGAACGGAACGCTTTTCGGAGGTCCGCGATTACGTGACGTTGAACGCCCAAACACTCATCGAGGTAGTGACCAACTATCCACCGGCCGAATATGCAAGGGATTTGGCCAGGGTGGGAACCATTACCAACAAGTTCCTCTCCTATAAATATGCCATCCAAGCATTGGAGGAAGACGGCTATTTTTCCTCCAATGCTCCCGCCGGTCCTTCTGCCCCGTGACGGGAGGTGGAGCCTCTCGGGAACTCATTGCCGCCCTATTTTTCGCCCCGTAGCTCGTCCCAGCCGGAGGTGTAATGGCTGGACAGCATCTCCCGCTTCATTTTTCATTTCCGCTCCACCCCTGCCGCCGCGAAAAACACGGTTCCCCGCCCCCATGCGGGCGAGAATGTTCAATGCTCATCAAAGTCTGCATGTATACCCTTGCGATTCAATGGTGAAAGCCGTACGGTCGAAACCTCCGATAAAATTCGGCAGGTCGGGGGATGGTTTCAAATCCTTCTCCAGTTCGCCCTGACAGCCAAAGAAAACCGCCCGGATTACCCGGGCGGCCCCGTCACTGCGCGCGCGGGTATTCGTCGCGGGAAACCAGATCGGTCATCCCGAGTTCCTTCGGGTCGAAGCCGCCGTCGCCGCTGTTGTAGATGACGTGTTCGCCGGTCTTGGGGTCATACCATTCCTTGTCGGCGAGGGAGGGAAACTCCACCTTGCTCACGCCGGGGACGTCGCGCACGTCCACGTCGCGGATGTAGGTGTCCCAGTTTTCAACCACTCTTTCCCCGGTTTGCTGCATGTTGCCGACGACCTCCCCTCCGACCACCTCCGCACCGCCCTCCAGATCCTCGACACCCACCTCCGCCGACTCCGTTCCCGCCCCCCCGCCGCCCTCCTCGAAGACGCCCCCTTCTGACCCCTCGTTTCAGCCCCCCGGAAGCCCCCTTGCAAGACCCTTGCAGGGGGGCTTCTTTATGCCCATCACCCCCCGGTTTGATTT
>JAZQOP010000168.1:0-6830 GCA_045627965.1 Kiritimatiellia bacterium
CCCCCCCGCCCCCACCCCCCCCACGCCCCCCCAGACCCCCCGCCCCCCCCCCCCCACCCCCAGGGCGGCCCCCGCCAGCCGCCAGCCTCGCCCGCCCGCGCCCGCGCTAGCGCTCATCGCCCCCTCCGGCATCCTCCGCCACAAAATACAGCGGCCGACGCTTCCCCTCCTCGAAAATCCGGCTCACATACTGCCCCAGCATCCCGATGCACAACAGCTGCACCCCCGACAAGAACACCGTCACCGCCATCAGCGACGACCACCCCTTTTCCAGCCCGGCCATGCCGATCAAGGCCGAAACGACCACCCACACACCCCACAGCAGCGCCGCCACCATCA
This sequence comes from Kiritimatiellia bacterium, assembly GCA_045627965.1. GTDB lineage: Bacteria > Verrucomicrobiota > Kiritimatiellia > CAIQIC01 > Lenti-01 > RGIG3636. The sequence goes on from JAZQOP010000168.1 coordinate 340, forward strand.
TGATCCCCCCCAGCCCGACGATCCACCGCAGCGGCGCCGCAGAGAACGACGTGATCGCATCGAACGCCAGCCGCGCGCTCTTCCACACCGGATACTTCGTCTCCCCCGCCAGCCGCGCCGCCCGGTCATATTCCACCGCCCCCTGCCGCCATCCCACCCAGCACGTCAGGCCCCGCATGAACCGGTGCAGCTCGCGCACCTCCTTGAGCGCCTCCACGATGCACCGGTCCACCAGCCGGAAATCCCCCGCGTCCATCGGCACATTCACCTTCGCCAGCGCATGGAACACCCGGTAGAACCCCGCCGCCAGGAACTTCTTCATCCACGTCTCCCCCTCCCGGCTCCGGCGCACCGCATACACCACATCCACCCCTTCGCGCCACTTCGCCAGCAAATCCGGAATCACCTCCGGCGGATCCTGCAAATCCGCGTCCATGATGACCACCGCATCCCCCGTCGCGCGGTCCAGCCCCGCCGTGATCGCCAGCTGATGCCCGAAATTCCGGCTCAGCCGCACCAGCCGCACACGCCCCTTCCCCCCGCTCCCCGCGACCTCGCCGCAACGCGCCCGGACCCATTCCGTGCTCCCGTCGCTCGACCCGTCGTCCACCAACAGCAGCTCCCACCGTTCCGGGCGCGACGCAAACACCCCGCCCACCCGTTCCAGCAGGACCGGCAGATTGTCCTTCTCGTTCAGAAACGGCACCACGACCGTCACCAGCGCATCATCTTTTCTCATAGCACCGCAATCCTACCACATCCCCCCCGCCCACCTCCAACCCTTTTCGCTTGAGCCCAAAACCTGGATGCCGCAAGGGCGGAGCGGGCGCTGAATGAAGTGCTGCCGCCCCCATGGCGGGCGCCCGTCAGTTCACGTGTTTTTCGTAGTAGACCGATTCCTGGTCGCGCCCGGTTTCGAGATAGCCGCATTTTCGATAGAACCGATTGGTCCGGACATTCCAGGTCGGCGTGTCCAATTTCATGGTTTTCGAATTAGGAAACGCCTTTTCGATTTCGGCCATCAGCTGCCGGCCAAAGCCTTTTCGGAATTGCGCCGGCTCGATAAAAATACGTCCGACATAAAGCGCCTCCGCATCGGGAAACAGGATGGCGCCCCCGAGCATCATGCCCCCGTCATCCAAAAACGTGTACAGATGTCCGTCGACCAGCATGGAGGCATGCCACTCGACGGAATCGTATCCAGGCGGGCCGCCCGCCTCCGGCGCGCCGACATCCGCATCCGTGCCAAACGCCGCTGCAGAGATGCGAACCAGCGTCGGGATTTCGCTTGCGACGCTTTTCCTAAATTCCATGGCGCGGGGCCAGCAGCCCAGGGCAAAACTACTGGGCGAGGACGCGATTGCCGCCGACGCCGAGCTTGACGGGCTCCTTGGGCTGGAGCAGCTCGCAGGCGATGGAAAAGCCCTTCAGCCAGGCGACGGCTCGGGCGCGCTGGAAGGCTTCGAAGCTGTCCGGACGGACGAACAGGCAGATGAAATCTCGTTCGGGGTCGTGCTTGGCCAGTTCGGAAGCGAACCAGGAGGAGGTCTGCTCCTCCTTGAAATTCGTGAACTGGAAGCCCTTGGCCGTCTCGACGGGATAGAGCAGGTAGGTCCCCGTCATCGAAAGGCCGAAGTCGATCCGGTAGGCGTCCATGTGGACAAAGGCGGCGGTGGCGGCCTTCAGGAACTCGGTTTCGTTGCCGTTGACGTCCGCGTAAATCTTGGCGGCGCGCTCTTCGCAGGCCTTCTCGACGGCTTGGCGGTCGATGGGGAAAATCTGGTTTTTGCGGCACTCGAAAAGGACGGGGCGGCGGTCGTCGGCCGTGCTGGCCTGGCGAGGGGTGGCGACCAGGACGACGATCTGGGAGGCGTCGATGCCGGTCAGCAGGATGATCAAGATCAAGATGCCAAGGATGCAGGTCATGATGTCCTGGAAGGAGGACAAATCCATGGAAGGGCCTTTGTTCGCCATTAGGACGCTCCTTCCTGTTCAGGCGCGGATTCCGGGAGGGCCCCGTCGGCGGCAGCTTCCGCGGCGGCTTCCGCGGCGGCTTCGGCCTCGGCGGCCTCCTGCTCGGCAGTGCCCCAGTCGCCGCCGGCGCGCTTGCCGACGCGCAAGGGCTTGGGCGGGAGCTGGGTCTCGGTCTGGTAGTAGGTGCCGTCGATGCCGACCATGCCGGTGATGAAGACGATGCGGCCGGGATCCCAGGGCTCGAAGCCGACTTCGATGCCGCGGTCGGCAAAGATGCGGCGCAGCCGGCGCGAGAAGAGGGCCGCGTCGGGCCGCAGGAGCAGGACCGCATAGCGGGCATTGCTCTGCTGGGCGAGCTTGTCGAGGTATTTCTCGAACTCGTTGCCGGCGAGGCGGATGTCGGCGTCGCTGATCAGGTAACGTTCGGGAAAGATGACCATGTGGTCGGCGTCGACCTCGATGTAGACGGGGTTTTTCTCCATGTTCCCGAACTTCGGCATGACGCTCTGCGACTCGCCCGCCTTTTCATCCGCATAGACGGAGCCGGAGACGAGGGAGCCGATCTTGATGTTGTCCGGGTTGGAAATGATCGTCAGGACGTTGCTGATGAGCATGATCATCAGGACGCCGACGAGCATCAGGACGATGTTCTGGAATCCGGAAGTATCGACTTCTGCGCCTTTCATGGGACTTCTCCGGATTCGGGGGCCGCCTGGTCCCCTTCGCCCTCGACGGGATGGTCGCCTTCCATCATGGAGGAGACGCGCTTGGACTCGACCAGTTCCTTCATTTCGGCGGCGGAGCCGGTCAGCGTGACCTCGCTGTCGCCGAAACCGACGAGCATGGAGGCCGGATACTGGCCGATGTGCAGCCAGCCGACCGAACGGTTGGCGCCGCCGCCGGACTGGAAGCCGGCGACGAGCAGGTTGGAAATCTCCTCCTTCTTCTTGGTGCCACCGAGGCCTTCGACGGTGGCCTCGTCCATGAAGGACGCCTCGTAGGTGAAGAAGCCGGACTCTTCGTCGGTCGAGGGCACCATCAGGCGGGCCGACTGTTCGCGGGGGCCCTGGTAGAGGTGCAGGAAGTAGTCCTGGTAGATGCCGACGCCCAGGAAGGAGAGGTCGACGGAAATGCCGCCGTCCTCCTCCGAGAGGCCGCAGACGGTGATGGGGACCTGGAGGCCGCCGGGGGCCGTCGCCACGCGCGCGATGTTCGTGCCGGACAGGCGATGGACGGCGACGTCGTTCGTGAAGACCGAACGAGTCTGCTCCACCTTGCCGGACTTGCGGGTCGCCGTAAAGAACGAAAGGGACGGCGTCACGGAATCCTCCGTCATCACGATGCGCGAGGGGAAGAGGATGAAGAACTCGACCGTGTCGATCGGATCCTCCTCGACCCCCTCGACGTCCGTGACGGCGCGGATGCGGCCGGCGACGACGGGGAGCTTGCCGGCGATGTCGGAGATGTTGAAGTCGATGCTGTGGGTCGCATCCTCCGCCGCCGTGGAAGAGGCCGCCGCGGCAATCTTTTCCATGAAGTTGTTCAGGAAGGCGGGGGCCTCGGCCGCGCTGGAAAGGCCGGAATACATGGACGCGGAGCGCATGATCTGCTTGATGGCGGAATCGGTGAAGCGCTGGGTCGAGGGGAAGGTGCATTCGAGGACCTGGCCGGCCTCGGGGTCGGTCACGATGTAGCGGCCGTTCTTGCGGTCGAGGGCGATGGCGCCGATGGAGCGCAGGCCCTTGAGGAGGGAGAACTGCTGCTGGGTGCTGGGCTGGACGGAAATGAGCTCCGCGGTGTGCGACTCGGTATGCTCGACGCCCAGGATGAAGGCGCCGCTCGGGTGGATGGAGAGGGCCTTGAGGACGTCGCCGCGCTTCGTCGTGGAGGGGGTGTTGCCGAGCATCAGGTGCTTTTCGAGCTCCCACCAGGTCAGCGCGCCTTGGCGCATGTCGCCGAGGACCATGAAATCGTCCGTTCCGGAGAGCGCGAAGCAGTTGAACTGGGCGAAGGGGCCGTGGTCGAGGACCCACCAGTCGCCGTTGAGGTCGCGCGTCAGGCAGGTGCCCAGCTTCATGAAGGAGTTGCCGATTTCGTCGGTGCCGGCGACGTATAGGCGGCCGTAGATGTCGACGTGGATCTGGCGCCACTGGAATTCCTGGTCGAGCCAGGGGACGGGGATGGCCGTGCCCATGTCGAGGCGGCCGTCCTTTTCCTGGTCGGGGACAAAGCCGATGATGCGGCCGTTGGGCTTCTGCTCGGCCACGTAGAGGATGCCGTTGGTGGAAATCGCGATGGAGCCCGGCTTGTCGAGCTGCGGGCGGACCCAGTCCTCCAGGGACATGCCCTCCTTGATGGCCCATTTCGGGATGTAGGCGTTCATTTCCCAGTTCGGGGCCAGGACGTCGCCGCCGCCGATCTTGACGATGCGGTTGGCGCCGAGCTCGGAGACGTAGATGTCGCCCGTCTGGGGGTGGATGGCCACGCCGGTCGGCTGCGACAGGCCGGAGGCGAGAGGCTTCGACTGGAGGGTGGCCTGCTGCGCGCCGGCGACGGCCGACGAAGCCAGCAGGGCCGCCAAGGCCCACGCCGCGAAACGGCGGGGGCGCTTTGCGGAAAGCATGACGTGTTCGCCCATGGCCATGGGAACGGTTCTCGGCGCCACGGCGCGGGTTCTAGGCCTCTTCCTCGCGGAAGGTGATGACGCGCGGCTTGGAGAGGCGCTGGCAGAACTCGTCGGTCGTCTTGAGGTGCGAACGGAGGTCGGCGAAGGTCTTCTGGAAGTCGTCGGCGGCGGCAATGCCGGCCATGGCCTTTTCGAGGGCGGACTCGGCCTGGAGGAGGTCGTTGATCTTGGAGCCGAAGGCCGTGAGCTGGGCCATCTGGTCGCCGATGCCGGCGACGGCGCCGGAGGCCTTGTCGAGGGAGTTCTGCAAGACGCCGCGGATGTCGTCGGCGGTGTGCATGTATTCCTTGCCGAGGTCGGCGGCCTTCTGGTGGGCGGTCTCAAGGGCGGCGGCGAGCTGCTGGACTTCGGCGTCGGTCGCGTTCTTGCGGGCCTCGACGTAGGTCTTGGTGAACTCGTTGAAGCGCTGTTCGACTTCGGAACCGGCCTTGATGATGGAGGCGGTGAAGACTTCCTCGTAGCGGTCCGGATCGGGGATGTAGCGGCGGAAGGCGGATTCGATGGAGTCTTCGAGGTTTTCGATGACGACGGCCTGCTGTTCGGCGCTGGGGAGGCGGTCGGCGAAGGACTCGCCGAGGAAGGTGTCGATGTCGCCGAAGAGGGTGGCCTCGCGGCGCTGGAGGCCGGCGAGCGGGAACTGGACGATGGCGACGAGCACCAAGGCGAGGAACGTCGTGTCGAACGCGACGCCCAGACCGATCGTCACGTCGGCGATCGCGCCTTTGATGGCGGCCAGCTCGGCGGCGCCCTGGAGGAAGTCGGCGAACCCGCCGACGGCGCTCGACAGGCCCTGCACCGTTCCGATGAAGCCGAAGATCGGGATGGCCCACATCATCGTGCGGGGGATGGTGTAGGTCATGTCGGTGACGTTCATGTCGCGCGCGGACTCGCCGCTCATCCAGCCGGTGACGCGGCCGAGGTCCTTCGACGACAGCCACAGGCCCATGGCGCGTTCCAGCCGGGAGAAGAGAATGCTCTTGCCGGCCAGGCCCTCGTCGACGATGTCCTTGCGGAACTTCTGCATCTCCTCGTCGTTTTCCAGGTTGATGTCCGCCAGGCGGCCCGCAAAGGCGCCGAACGCGGCCTGCTTCTTGACGGCGGCGTGCTTCATGAACAGGAAGATCACGACCGCGAAGAAGGCGGCGACTTCGAACCACTGGACGGGACCGCGGCGGTTGACCAGGTCGGAAAGATACTGGACGATGGGCATCCGCTTGTCGCCGGTCACGCCGTCGCCGTCAAGGTCGCGGTAGATGCGGACTTCCTTGCCCTTGTCGTCGAGCGTGTCGTCATAGGGATTGATCGCCTGGTTGCCATAGGCCAGCCCGAAGCTGACGATAGCCGCCAGGACGATACCGACGACAAACTGCAAAACGGCGCTGACGTCCGTGTTCGGATAGACCTTGGAGAAGGAGTCCTGGGCCTTGGCATCACCGGTTTTTTCAATGTTTTCGGACATGGTCGAACCTCTTGTGGGCTACAGTCGTTGGGCCGCCCCGGGCATGGGGAAACCGCCCGTCCATAGGAACGGGTCGCCCGAAGAATGCCACAGCCCGCCCGGCGAAACAAGAAAAAACTCCGATGACCAGGAACGGCGCAGTTTGCCAGAATAACGGACACCGGACGGAAAGCAGGCCGGCCGGCGGGAATATCCCGTTTGCCAAATACTGGACACTCGAGCAGTATGGAGGCATGAACACTATGTCACGAATGGCTACGACGGAATACATCGGCGCAAAAAGGCGGATCTACGCGGAGGCGGACAGGCGGAAGCGCGTCCGGCTCCTCGACGAGGTCTGCGAAACGACCGGCTACTCGCGCAAGTACGCGA
>JAZQOP010000169.1:0-13597 GCA_045627965.1 Kiritimatiellia bacterium
GCTCGCGTTGGCCTACGGGCTGGCGACGCGCATCCGCTACGGCGGCTGGATCTTGCGGCTGCTGCTGGCCGGGTTGGCGGTCTCGGCGCTTTTTTCGGCGGGGATGAGCCTTTTGAAAGCGGTGGCCGACCCGCTGAAGACGCTCCCGGACCTGACGTTCTGGCTGATGGGGGGGCTGGGGACGGCGTCGTGGGCGTCGCTGGGGCGGTTTGGGCCGGTCCTGGTGCCGGCGCTGCTGGCGATCTGGCTGATGCGGTGGCGGCTGGGGCTGCTGGCGCTCGGGGACGAAACTGCGCATTCGCTCCGGGTGGCGGCGCGGGGCGAGCGGCTGCTGCTGCTGGCGGCGGCGGCGGCGGCGACGGCGTCGGGCGTGGCCGTGGCGGGCATCGTCGGCTGGATCGGCCTGCTGGTGCCGCACGTGGCGCGGCGGTTGACGGGGGCGGATCCGCGGCGGTCGCTGCCGGCGTCCATCGTGCTGGGGGCGGGCTTTGCGCTGGTATGCGACGACGTGGCGCGGACGGCGGCGCCGACGGAGATTCCGCTGGGCATCCTGACGTCGATCCTCGGCGCCCTGATGTTCCTTTTCCTGATGACGCGCCGCTCGGCCGCCTCGTCCACGGGAGGCCTCCGATGACGGCGCCGCAGACGGCGATCCGCGCGCGGTCGCTGGCGTTCGGCTACGACCCGGCCGGCCCGGCGGTCCTGGACGGCATCGACCTGGCCCTGCCCGCGGGCGTCCCGACGGCGCTGCTAGGGGCGAACGGCTGCGGGAAGACGACGCTGCTGCGCCTCCTGCTCGGGCTGCGCAGGCCGTCGTCCGGGGGCATCGAGCTGCTGGGGCGGCCCCTGGCGGGAATGTCGCGGCGCGAGCGGGCGCGGACCGTCGGCTGGGTGCCGCAGTCCGAGCAGATCCCGTTCGACTTTTCGCTGCTCGACTACGTCCTGCTTGGCCGGGCGCCCTACCTTTCGCCCTTGGCGCTCCCCGCGCCGGAGGACGCCGCCCTGGCCCGCCAGGCCCTGGCGACGGTCGGCCTGGCGGCGCTTGCGGACCGCCCGGTGACGCAGCTTTCCGGCCGCGAGCAGCAGCTGGGCGCCCTGGCGCGCGTCCTGGCCCAGGCCCCGAAGATCGTCCTGCTCGACGAGCCGACCTCGCACCTCGACCTGGCGAACCGGCGCGCCGTGCTCGACGTCCTCCGTTCGCTGGCGGCTTCGGGGACGACGCTGGTGTTCACGACGCACGACCCGGCCCTCGCCGCCGAGCTCGCCCGCTACGTCGTCCTCCTGCGCCGCGGCGCCCGCCCGCTGGCCGGCCCGCCCGACGCCCTGCTGACCTCCGGGCACCTGACGGACACCTTCGCCGTGCCCGTGACCGTGACGAGCCATCCCGGGCGGCCCGTCATTCTGGCGTGACCCGGCGCCGCGGGCGCCCGGAGACGTTTTTTGGGGTTTCGGGGCGGATTTTGGTTGACGCGGCGGGCCGGGGAGGGCAGAGTTCCGTCGAAACGTTTTTCCAACGACGAAAGCGCGGAAAAGCGAGAAAAACGAGCATCCAAGGAGTAGCGATGAAGAAGACGGGCGAGGTCAGCGGGACGGCGGGGGCGAAGGCGGCGGCGGAGGGGACGCTGGGCGTGACGGCCGAGGCGATCAAGGCGGGGTTCCTGCACCATTTGAAGTACACGCTGGCGAAGGACGAGTATTCGGCGACGGACCACGACCGCTACTATGCGCTGGCGCTGGCCATCCGCGACCGCCTGGCGGAACGCTGGCTGGCGACGAGCGTGACCTATCACAAGAAGCACGTCAAGCGCGCCTACTACCTGTCGATGGAATACCTGATGGGCCGGATGATGGGGAACAACGTGATCAACCTGCAGCTGGAGGAGCCGGTGCGCGAGGCGATGCGCTCGCTGGGGCTGGGGTGGGACATCCTGCGCGGCGTCGAGCGTGACGCGGGGCTGGGAAACGGCGGCCTGGGGCGTCTGGCGGCGTGCTTCCTGGATTCGATGGCGACGCTGCAGCTCCCGGGCTACGGCTACGGCGTGCGCTACGACTACGGCATCTTCCGCCAGGCGGTCAAGGACGGCAACCAGGTCGAGGAGCCGGACAACTGGCTGCGCTTCGGGAACCCGTGGGAGATCGAGCGCCCCGAGGCGATGTTCGAGGTCCACTTCGGCGGCCGCGTCCGGATGGAGGAGGTCGCCGGGCGCCTGAGGGCGCACTGGACGGACTACGAGACGGTCCTGGGCGTGCCCTACGACAACCCGATCCCGGGCTACGGCAACAACACCGTGAACAACCTGCGCCTGTGGAGCGCGCGCTCGGTCGAGGAGTTCAACCTGTCGTTCTTCAACAACGGCGACTACGTGAAGGCCTACGAGAGCAAGACGCTCACGGAGAACATCTCGAAGGTGCTCTATCCGAACGACAACATCGAGCAGGGGCGCGAGCTGCGCTTCAAGCAGCAGTATTTCTTCGTGGCGTGCTCGCTGCACGACATCCTCCGGCGCTTCCGCTCCGACGAGAGCGACATCCACGTGTTCCCCGAAAAGGTCGCCATCCAGCTGAACGACACGCATCCGGCCCTGGCCATCGCCGAGCTGATGCGCATCTTCCTCGACGAGGAGGGCCTGGAGTGGGAGGACGCCTGGGACCTCACCGTCCGCACGTTCGGCTACACGAACCACACGCTGATGCCCGAGGCCCTCGAGCGCTGGAGCGTCCACCTGTTCGAGTCGATCCTGCCGCGCCACCTTCAGATCGTCTACGAGATCAACCGCCGCTTCCTGCGCGAGATCGCCACGCGCTACCCGGGGGACAACGACCGCATCGCGCGCATGTCCCTCATCCAGGAGACGCCTTCCCGCAACGTCCGCATGGCCTACCTCGCCGTCGTCGGCTCGCATTCGGTCAACGGCGTCGCCGCCCTCCACAGCGAGCTGCTGAAGACGACCCTCTTCCGCGACTTCCACGACCTGTGGCCCGAGCGCTTCAACAACAAGACCAACGGCATCACGCCGCGCCGCTGGCTCCTGAAGGCCAACCCCGGCCTGAGCGGCCTCGTCACCGAAAAGATCGGCGCCTCCTGGGCGACCGACCTGGCGCAGCTGAAGAAGCTGGAGGCCTTCGCCGGCGACGACGCCTTCCTGGGGCGCCTGATGGACGTCAAGCGCGCCAACAAGCTGCGCCTGGCCGAGCTGGTCCGCCGCGAGCACGGCATCGAGCTCAACGTCGACAGTCTCTTCGACGTCCAGATCAAGCGCCTCCACGAATACAAGCGCCAGCTCCTCAACGTCCTGAACATCATCCACCAGTATTTCGAGCTCAAGGACGACCCGGGGCGGGATTTCGTGCCGCGCACCTGGCTTTTCGGTGCGAAGGCGGCGCCGGGCTACTTCCTGGCGAAGCTCATCATCAAGCTGATCAACGACGTCGCCTACGTCGTCAACCACGACCCCGCGATGAAGGGCCGCATGAACGTCCTCTTCCTGCCCGACTACCGCGTGAGCCTCGCCGAGCGGATCATCCCGGCCGCCGACCTTTCCGAGCAGATTTCCACCGCCGGCACCGAGGCCAGCGGCACGGGCAACATGAAGTTCCAGCTGAACGGCGCCCTGACGATCGGCACCCTCGACGGCGCCAACGTCGAGATCCGCCACGAGGTCGGCGCCGAGAACTTCTTCCTCTTCGGCAAGACCGTCGAGGAGGTCGACGCGACCGTCCGCGCCGGCTACGACCCGTGGCCCCTCTACGAGTCGAACCCCGCCATCCGGCGCGTCCTCGACGCCATCCGCGACGGCTTCTTCAACCTCGACCAGCCGGGCCTCTTCCAGCCGATCGTCGACACGCTCCTGACAAACGGCGACCGCTACCTCGTCCTGGCCGACTTCGACGCCTACGTCGCCTGCCAGGCGCGCGTCGCCGAGGCCTTCCGCGACCGCCGCGCCTGGGCGAAGATGTGCCTGATGAATATCGCCAACTCCGGCAAGTTCAGCACCGACCGCACCATCGCCGAATACGCCCGCGACATCTGGGACATCCAGCCTTGTCCCGTGGCCCTCGGCTAGCCCGGAAGGGATACGGCGCGTGGCGGCGGAAACCGGCGGCTTCTGGCGGCGCCTGGCGCTCGCACTGAACCCTTTCGCAAAGCCCCGGCCCGCCCCCGCCACGCCCGCCCCCTCCGACCCCGCCGCCGCCCGCCGCGAGGCCGCCCTCGCCGCCCAGCGCGAAGGCGCATGGGGCGAGGAGCTGGCCGCCCGCTGGCTCCGGCGCGAGCTCGGCTGGAAAATCCTGGCCCGCAACGTCCGCTACGGCCCTCGCCTCGAACTCGACATCGTCGCTCGCCAGAAAAGCCCCCCCGTCCTCGTCTTCGTCGAGGTCAAGACCTCCCGCAGCGAATCCCTCGGACGCCCCTTCGCCCGCGTCGACGCCGCCAAGCGCCGCGCCCAGTCCCGCGCCGCCCTCCGCTACCTCCGCGCCCTGAAGGCCCCCGTCCCCCACATCCGCTTCGACGTCGTGGAAGTCGTCGGCCTCCCCGATCATCCGGCCCCCCCCCTCGTCCGCCGGATCGAAAACGCCTTCCCGATGGATTTCGGAACCCATGGAGCCAGACGATGAAAAGTAATCATGCGTTTACCTTAACGGCGGCCGCCCTCGCCGCCGCCCTCCTCGCCCCCGCGGCGCCCGCACAGCTCGCCCTCGACTTCGACGCGATTTCCGCGACAGGGCAGGCCCTGTTCGATACCTTCGCGACCGACGACATGAAGGAGCGCTACCAGATCGCCAGCGGCGACAAGATGCGCACGATGGCCCAGTCCTACCTGAAGGCGTTCGCCTCGGAAAGCCTCGCCGAGGTCGCCGCCTTGCGCGAAATGGCCGCCGCCTACGTCGGCCGCGAGCAGGCAGCCGGCGTCTCCACGGCCCTCGGCGAGTGGCTGCAGGTCCACATGGCCGACTTTGCCGTGGCGACCGTCCTCGACCGCCAGGCCCGCCAGCAGGCCGCCAGGCCGGCCGCGCCCGGCGCCGCGCCGCGGCTCGCCGTGCCCGAATCGGCGGCCGCGGTCGGCCTCTACAAGCAGCAATACGGCGGCAAGCGCCTGGGCGGGCGGGCCGAGACGTGGGCCCCGCAGGTCCGCCAGGTCTTCCTCCGCGAGGGGCTCCCCGAGCAGCTGATCTGGCAGGCGGAGGTCGAGTCCTCCTGGAATCCCGCCGCCCGAAGCCCCGTCGGCGCCGTCGGCCTCTTCCAGTTCATGGCCCCCACCGCGCGCGAGATGGGCCTGAAGACCGAAAATCCAGACGAACGCCTCGACGGCCTCCTCAACGCCGCGGCCGCCGCCCGCTACCTCCGCCGCCTCCACGCCCGCTTCCACGACTGGAAGCTCGCCCTCGCCGCCTACAACTGCGGCGGCGGACGCGTCAGCAAGCTCCGCCGCGAGTCCGCCCGGGGCGACGCCGCCACTTTCGACGACATCTATCCGCGCCTGCCTGCCGAGACCAAGCTCTACGTCCCGAAGATCGACGCCCTCGTCCAGCTCCGTACCGGGACCGCCCTCGACGCCCTTCCGCCGCCCCGCTAGCCGCCGGTCGCCCCCCCGCTCGCCCGTCCCTCCCGGACGCCGCCGTCGCCGAGGATTGCGGGCGGTTCCGGCTTGCACGGGGGGGCGGGTTTGCTAGAATGCGCGGGACATGAGAACGCAAAACGGTTGGATCTGGTTTTTCGGGGGGATGGCGGCGCTGGCGACGGCGGCGGGGGCGGCGGTCGGCCCGCGCATCGAGGCGGCGCCGTCCGCGGCGACTCCCGTGGCGGCGGCGTCGAGATTCGAGCTGCCTCCGCAGGGAATGCTGGTGGACAGCTACGCGGCGGTCGTGAAGGACAAGGTCGTGACGGTCGGCGACGTGATGGCGGCGGCCGCCCCGGCGCAGGCGCGCGCGTCGGCGACCCTCCAGGGCGACGCCCTCGCGGCGCGCCTGGCGGAAATCTACGCGGAGGTGCGCGAGGAGCTGGTCGGCGTCAAGCTGATCCAGCTGGAGTTCGAGGCGATGGGGGTGGTGCTCCCGCCGCGCGCGATCGAGGACCATGTGAGCGCGGTGATCCAGGACCGCTTCCACGGCGACCGGGCGGCGCTGATGGAGGCGCTGGCCCAGTCGCGCATGACGATGGACGAGTGGCGCGAGCAGATGCGCCAGCAGCTCGTCGTGCAGGTGATGCGCGGGCGCGAAATCGACAGCAAGATCGCCATCTCGCCGATCGACGTCCAGCGGGCCTACGACGCGGATCCGGGGAAGTATGCGCTGCCCGCGGCGGTCCGCCTGGAGGTGATGTCCATCCGCGCGCCCCGGCCCGGGAAGGCCTCGGAGCGCGAGGCGGCGCGCGCCTTCTACCGCAAGCTGCTGCGGACGTCCTACGGGACGGGGGCCGGACGCCTGGACCTGGCGGCCCTCCAGGAGGAGTTCGCCATCCTCGACGTCCAGCACGAGGCGACCGACGGTTGGCTGCCGGTCGGCGACCTCGCGCCGGAGTTCCAGGCCGGCCTCGAAGGCGTGGAGCCCGGGGCGCTGGCCAAGCCGGTCTCGCTGGGCGGGCGGACCTTCTTCCTGCGCGTCCTGGAGCGCCGGGAGGCGTCGGCGGTGGAGCTGGAGGACGCGGCACGGGAAATCGAGGCGGAGCTCCGCGCGCAGGAACAGGCGCGCCTGATGAAGAACTGGATCGAGGAGCTGAAGTCGAAATATCACGTCCAGCTCTTCGACCATGCGCTGTTCATGGCGCCGGAAGGGGAGTAGGGGCCATGGCGGTGCAGACAGGACGCCCCCCGGCGCGCGTGGCCATCACCTCGGGCGATCCGAACGGAATCGGCCCGGAGGTCGCGCTCAAGGCGGCGCGCCGCGCCCTGGAAGGGAAGGGCGCACGGAAACCCTCGATCGTGCTCGTGGGGCCGCGGGCCGTCTGGGCGGAGGCGATGCGGGTCTGCGGCTGGCAAGGGCCGGAACCGCCGGAGGTGGAGGCCCTGGCAACCCCCGGGCCGGATGCCCAGGCGCTCCCGCTGCCCCCGCTTTGCACATGGGACCCCGCGATGGCGCCGATGCCGCGGATCCGCCCCGGACGGGTGGCGGCGGACGCGGCCAGGTCGGCCTATGCGTCGATTGTCGCGGCGACCTCGGCGGCGCTGAACGGCTTCGTCGACGCGATCGTGACGGCGCCGATCAACAAGGAGGCGTTCCACCTGGCGGGAATCCCGGAGCCGGGGCACACGGAGCTCCTGGCAAGGCTGACGCATACGCATCGCTATGCGATGATGCTTTTCGGAAAGCGAATCCGCGTCGTCCTGGCGACGCGCCACCTGCCGATTTCGAAGGTCCCGCGCGCGCTGACGGCCGAGGCGATCCGCGAGGCGACGACCCTCCTGGCCGAGGCCCTCCCCTGGATGGGGTTCCGAAACCCGAAGATCGGCATTTGCGCGCTGAACCCCCACGCGGGCGACGGAGGGGCGATCGGGACGGAGGAGGCGACCCTGATCGCCCCGGCCATCGATGCGCTGCGGCGCGAGGTGCCTGCCGGCGTCGAACTGGAGGGGCCGATCCCCGCCGACGCAATCTTCCACCGCCACTGGAAGGGCGATTTCCAGGCCGTCGTGGCGATGTATCACGACCAGGGGCTCGGCCCCCTGAAGATGGCCTCGTTCGACGACGGCGTGAACTGGACGCTGGGCCTGCCGATCATCCGGACCTCGCCCGACCACGGGACGGCGTTCGCCATCGCGGGGCAGGGGACCGCCTCGGAGGCCTCGACGCTGTCGGCGCTGCGCTGGGCGCTGAAGCTGGCGGGAAAGAAGAATCCCTGGCGTCTGGAGGCCTAGCCCCCCCGCCCCGGGGCGCGGCGCCCTATTCGCGCGTGAACGGGGAGGCGAGGATGGCCTGCCAGTCCTGCCGGTGGTTGTTGTCCCAGAGGCTGCCGTCGCCATTGCGGAAGCGCGATTTCGCCTTTCGCTCCAATTTTGGCTCTTCGAGGAAATTAGGGCCAACGCAGACAGCGCAAGCTCAACGGGGGCGTCGCAAGGATCTGGAGCGGTTCCACGGATTTGGATGTCCGGCGGGGCGATGGGACGCAGAGGATTTTCAAGCGGCTTGTTCTTGGGCTGGATATTCGTTCGCCCCTTGATTATGGATTTGTCGCGGAGTCCACGGAGCCCATGTTCCCTCGCCGCGGAGGAAGCCGGGCTCCCGGGAATTCGGGCCAACCGAACGAAAAGCCATGAAAACCACGACTTTCCGCTTCATCCTGGGCGCGACGGCGGCCTTCTGCCTCGCGGTGGGCCCGGCCTGGGCCCTCTGCGCCGGCGACGAAAATGCCGCCGAGGGATGGATGTTCGAGCCCAAGACGACGATTTCCTCCCCAAATCCGGACACATGGGCCGCCGCCTCGTCGCCGATACCTCCCCCGCCGGCGCCAACCTCCACGACTACAACGGGGCCGGACGCTTGACCGTCCACGCCGTCCATGGTAGGACAAGGGCGTCCTCCTACGACTTCATCGGCCGCATGACCCTTCGCAAAAAGCATTTTTTGCTTGATATCCGTTCATGTATTCTTTATTGGTTCCTCGCGGAGTTCACGGAGTCCATGTTTCCTTGCCGCGGAGGAAGCCGGGGCCCCCGGGGACTCGCACGAACCGGACGAAAAGACATGAAAACCACGACTTTCCGCCTCATCTTGGTCGCGACGGCGGCTTTCTGCCTCGCGGCGGGCCCGGCCTGGGCCCTTTGCGCCGGCGACGAAAATGCCGCCGGGGAATGGATTTTCGAGCCGGTCGCGGAAGCACCGTCCTGGGCGCTCAATTCGGGCGCGGACGGGGATATGGGGAATCTCGGGCTGACGGGCGGCGCGGCGTTTTCGTCGAATGTCCCGCCGCCGAATTGCGATTGCGGCCACAGCCTTTTCCTGCCGCCGGAGGGCGGCGTCGCCGGGGCGGTTTCGATCAACGACTACGATCCGCTGGCCGGCGCGGAAAAGTTTACGGTCCTGGCCTGGGTGCGGCGGGGCAGCGCGGACGGGGCGAACCTTTCGGCGCGGATTTTCAGCGATGCGGATTCGGTTTCGTTGACGAACACGACGGCGGGGGTGGAGTTCCGCTTTTCGGGCGCCGCGGGGAACCTGGCGCTCCGCATCAACGGGGCCGAGGTGGCGACCACGGTCGGCGGCATTGCCCCGACGAACGGCGATTGGCACCACGTCGCGGTGGTTTTTGACGGAACGCGCCCGGCGACGAACTACTCGACGCGGAATGTCCATTTCTACGTGGACGGCATCCAGCGGGGCGTCGGGAGCGTGTTGCAAAACGTGGTTCCCGCGACGAACGATGCGCCCGTCGTGGTCGGCAACGCCTCGCCGTCGCGGACGTCGCAAAACCTGCTGGCGGGGCACATCGACGACGTGCTGGTGCTCCCGGGCTGGGCCCCGGACGCCGTGGGCAACGGCAACGCGAACCCGGCCATCCATTGCTTCATGGATGCCTCGGACGACATCTTTCCGCCCGTCATCGCCGCCCTCCCGGACGTCGAGGCGGAGGCGGGGCCCTGCCTGGCGCCGGTGGCGGTTCCGCTAGGCTCGGCGACGGCTTCCGACGACTGCGGCGTGGCGCTGGTGACGAACGACGCGCCCGCCGTTTTCGAGGTCGGCATGACGACGGTGACGTGGAGCGCAGCCGATGCCGGGGGCAACGTGGCGACGTCCACCCAGACCGTGACGGTGGTTCCCAGCCGCACGGGCGACTGCGACGGGGATGGTCTGACGGACTACGAGGAAGTCATGGTGCTTGAGACGGATTGGGACGACGTGGACACCGATGGGGACGGAATGCCCGACGGGGAGGAGGTCTCTCTGGGGACGGATCCGTTGGCGGCGGCGGACGAGGGATGCCGTCCGCGGTTCTGGTAGGAGGCGGCGATGTCGAAGGGTATTTCCAAGGCGGCGGGAATTGCGATGGCGGTTTGCATGGCGGGAGGGCTCGCGGCGTGGTGGATGGTCCGTGAAGGCGGAGAAGCACGGTCCGGCGTCGGCGGGCCGACGGTCCTGGCGACGGCCGCGCCGAGGGGATCGGCCGCCGCCGTTGCGGACGCTCCTGCGCCCGTCGACGGCGAGCCGACGCCGGAGGAGCTGGACAAGCTGACGACGGCGACGGGCGAAGTGGTGCGGGCGGACGGGAGCCGGGTGGCCATCCGGTCGGTGGATGGCGAATTCGGGCGTCTGGCGGCGGAATTGAACGAGCCTGTCCGGGTGCGGGTGTGGTTGCGCGGCGCGGACACGTCCCGCCCCGTGTGGGTGGAAGCCGACAACGGCGGATGCCTCGAAGGCCGCGCGGGGTCGCTGCTGGCCGATTGCGATGCGGACGGAGGGATCGAGTTTTCCTACGCCTTGGGCGGCAACACGGGCAAATACACGTTGATGCTGAGCCAGGGCGCGCGCCAGGAATTGCTGGAGTTCTGGGTGGGCAAGGAAACGCCCATGGGGCAGCCCGGACCGGTCCGCGTGTTCAAGCCAACCCCCGCATGAGAAAGGAAAAGCCATGAAGAAATGTTGGCCAGGCCTTTTGCTGACGGGGCTTTTGTGCGGGACGTGCGCGTGGGGCGAGCCGGAGCCCGGCGGCTACAGCCCTGGTTGCGGGAACCATCCGATGCCGCTCTGCGAGCCATGCCGGACGGGGTTCAATCCGGACGCGAAGCGGGTGGGGCCGGATTCGGTCCTGCCCTATCGCGCGGACAAGAGCCGCCATGTGACGGATTTGGCGACAGGCGGGCCGGCCTCCATCGAATTTACGCGCTTCTACAGCAGCCGCACCACGGATTTCACGACGAACTACGTGGAGTTCGGCTGGCGGCAGACCTGGCAGCACAACTGGGCGTATGAGATGCGCGACCTGTCCAGCCATACGGAGGGCGTGCGCGACATCAAGCTGCGCTATCCGACGGGCGAGGATTACACCTTCCGGGCGGCGGACAGCAACGGGGCCGTGCGCGTGGCGTATGCGTTCGCGGGGGACCGCCTCTATCCGTGGAGCGGCGCGACGGTCGGCTTCACCCTGGTGGCGGCGACCGGCGAGGAGCTGGACTTCCAGCGCAGCACCTATCCGCGCTACCGGCTGGTCCGCAAGCGCGACGGCCAGGGGCATGAATGGACGATGGACTACGACGCCTACGGCCGTATTTCGCGCATCGCCGATCCGTTCGGGCGGTGGCTGGAAATCCGGCGCGGGCTGGTTGCCGGGGCGCTGTGCATCACGAACGTCGCCACCAGCGACGGCCGGTCCGTGGACTACGCCTACGGCACCTGGAATTCGGCGCCGGACGGCCTCGGCGGCACCGTCGGCAACGTCCTGGCGGGCGCAACCTATCCCGGCGGCGAGCAGGCGGCCTACACCTACGTCGGCGCCGAAAGCCCGTCCGGCGGGCGGCCGCTTCTGGCCACGGCCGTCGACCCCGTCAAGGGCGGACCCGGGGCGCGCATGAAGCTGGCCTACAACTACGACTTCAAGCTGGATTTCGGCAGCGGCCCCTACCTGGTGACGGGCGTGGTGCTGGAGCAGCAGAGCTTCCCGGACGGCGGCGGGACGCCGGAAATGCTGGTCTCGCTCCCGCAAGGCGCCGGCGACGTCCCGCAGGTGCTGGTCGGCGAGGGCGTCGAAGAGGGCTTCGTCTACTCGGACGGGCTCATCCGCTCATGGAGCGATGGCGAAGGCCGCAAGGAGACCTACGTGCGCGACCAGGACGGCATGGGCTACGTCACGGGGCGCTACGATGCGCAAGGCAATCTGTGGTCCTACGGGCGCGACTACGCCGGGCGCATGCTGTCCGCCGGCGATCCGCTCGGCAACACGCGCCGCTGGACCTACGATGCCAACGGGTTCCCGCTCTCCGCGACCGATCCGCTGGGGCATTCCGTCGCCTGGACCCGCAACGCCGGGCATCTGCCCGTGCGCATGGACTACCCGGACGGCAGCTCCGAGGAATGGACCTACAACGGATGGAACCTCCCCGCCACCCACCGGCTCCGCAACGGCGGAAGCGTGGCATTCGGCTACTACGGCACCAACGAGCCCGGCGGCACGGCCGGCGACCTCAAATCCGTCACCGACCCGCTCGGCAACGTCACGACCTGCACCTGGGACGCGGCGGGCCATCCCCTGTCCGTCACCGACGCCAACTCCAACACCACCCATTTCGCTTTCAACTGGCGCGGGCTGCTCCTCGCCGTGACCAACGCCGACGGCACGGCCCGCTCCTTCCAATACGACGACTTCGGCAACTGCACCAACGCCGTCGACGAGCTCGGCAACGCCACCTCCCTGGAATACGACGAATACAACCGCGTCGTGGAAATCATCGACCCCCTGGCCCGCCGGACGAGCCTCCGCTACGGTCGCCTGGCCGGCTGCGGCGGCTGCGGCGTCTACGAGCCCCTGGTTTCCGTCGTCACCAACGCCGCCGGGCAGGTCGTCCACTACGCCTACGACAACACCGGCCGGCGCATCCGCGAAACCCTGGCCGTCGGCACCCCCGACGAATCCACCACCCTCTGGACCTACGACCCCCTCGGCCGCCTCGCCACCCAGCTCGACGCCGTCGGCAACCCCCATCGCTGGACCTACGACCCCGCCGGCCGCCTCGTCGCCGAATCCAACGCCTGGGGCGCCGTCGAAACCTACGCCTACGACCCCGCCGGCCGCCTCACCAACCGCGTCGACGGCGCCGGCGTCGCCGTCTTCGCCGAATACGATTCCATGGGCCGCCGCACCGCCGTCGGCAGCGGCGGCACCCGCTACGAAACCGCCTACGACGCCGCCGGACGCGCCACCTCCGTCTGCACCCGTGTTTCCGGCAGCGTCACCCGCTCCACCACCTTCGCCTACGACCTCGCCGGCCGCCTGGCCGCCAAGACCGACCCCAGCGGCTACACCCTCCTCTACGCCTACGACCCCGCCGGCGCACGCACCAACCTGACCGTCCCCGGAGTCCTCTCCATGGACTATTCCTACGACGAAATGAACCGCCTGACCGAAATCCTCGGCAACGGCAACGCCACCCGCTTCGCCTACGACGCCGCGGGACAGCGCACCAACGCCCTCTGGCCCAACGGCACCGGCGCCACCTACTCTTACGACGCCGCCGGACAGCTCCTATCCCTCGTCCACGCCACCGCCTCGGGCACTCCCATCGCCTCCTTCGAATACGCCTACGACGCCGCCGGAAACCGCACCAACATGACCACCCTCGAAGGACTTCACTCCTTCGCCTACGACAACCGCAACCAGCTCGTCGGCGCGGTCTACCCCGATGGCTCCTCCGAAACCTTCGCCTACGACCCCGTCGGCAACCGCACCCGCCTCGTCGCCGTCGCCCCCGCCGGCGCCACCACCAACACCACCACCTACACCTACGCCACCGGCAACCGCCTCGTCGCCGACACCTCCCCCGCCGGCGCCAATTTCTACGACTACGACGGCGCCGGACGCTTGACCAACCACGTCGTCCATGGTAGGACAAGGGCGTTCACCTACGACTTCACCGGCCGCATGACCACCCTGACCGACACCGACGGAAGCGTCTTCGCC
>JAZQOP010000170.1:0-4161 GCA_045627965.1 Kiritimatiellia bacterium
TGCAGCTACCATTGGGGCTGTGCTGCGGGTACGGGAGCGGCTGTCTGCACCGGTGCGGCGGCTGAAGAAAGGAGGGATACTTCCGATTCCTGTACTTCCACTTCATAATTTGTTCCGTTGAGTGTTACTAAATATTTCATATCTGTCTTCCTTTCGTTCAGTCAACTTTTTTAATTGATTTAAAATCGAGTCTGTCAAGAGGTATTTTACTTTCGTCGCTGACTATCGCCATTATCATCGCCGCTGTTTTTTCGTCAACGCCGTTGAGCTTTACGCCTCTTTCGGCTACGGTCGTGCTTTCCTGTTCCTGCGGCGGGCTGGTGGAGGGGGGTGTCGTCGCCGAAACGGCGGTCGGGGGCGACGGGGTTCTCCGGTTTGCGTTTCGGAATGGGACGTTCGGGGCGCAGCCAGTCGAGCTGTCGCTTCTGGGCGAACGGCGAACGCTTCTGCTGGTCCACGCGGTGCCCGCGCCGCCGACCCGCGACGGCTCGCCTTCCGCCCCGCAGGAGACCTGCGACAACCAGGATCCGCCGGAGTCTGCGGCCAAGCCTTGTCCCGACCTCGATTCGGCGGGACCGAACCGGTTCAACGTCTATTCGGCGAACGTGAAGCGCCAGATCGAAGACCTGCGCCTCCCCATTCAGGTGGGCGAGAAGCCGCTGGCGTTCGCCCGCACCCAGTCGAGCCGCACGTCGTGGGCGGTGCAGGAGCGGACGGACTTCCCCTTCGGCCGCGCGGGAAACTGGCGCCACAGCCACCAGTGGACGGTGCTGGACGATGGCGAAACCAACGGCTGCCGGAAGCTGCAGGTCATCGCCCCGGACGGCCGCGTGTCCTACTACAACAAGAAATCTCCCAACGACCTCTTCCTGACCTACCTGCCCTCGACGCATTCGCGCGTGGCGTTCGACGGCGGCACGAACTATTACCTCTACCAGCTCGACGGCACGAAATACCACATCACGCAATGGGATACCGGGGGCGACGTCCCTGCCTACCGCATGGAAGGCTTTTGGGACGCCTATTCCAATTATTACGCCTACGCCTACGACGCCGGCGGCTGGCTCACGCGCGTTTCCGGCCCCAACACCAACCACTTCTTCGCGCTGGAATACCGCGCCGCCGACGCCGCGGTCCTCCCCGGCACGGTGCGCTTCACCTACGAGGACGCCTCGGCCGCCGAGGTTCTGCTCCCCGGCTCGTGGAACAACTGGACGGGCACCGCCACGCCGATGCAGGACGACGGCACGGGCGTCTGGACGGCGGACGTGGTGCTGCCGGAGGGGTGTCACGAATACAAGTTCGCCGTCCGCCCGAGGAACAGCGCCGCGTGGCGCATGGTCTCCGACCCGGACAACCCGATTGCGGTGGGGCTCTCCTCGAACTCCCTCGCGGTGGTGAGCACGGCGAAGATCGTTTCGCGGGTTGTCGGCGGCGACGGCCGCGAGGTCTCCTACGCCTACGACTGGGACTGGAACGACACGGCGCACGCCCTCGCGATGCGCCTCCGCGAAGTCGCCTACGGCACCGGCGAAAGCGCGCTCTACGACTACTATCCCGCCTCCGTCGACCAGGGCCGCTCCATCCTCCTCAAGTCCGCCGACGACCCCCACGGCCACGGCGAGGGTCGCGCGATTTTCTACACCTACCACACCGAACGCGACTATTCCGGACAGATCCACGAAGAGCGGCTGCTCTCCACGGGCGAGGTTCTGGCGGCGCTGGAATATGATTCGGCCGACCCGCTCCGCCGCCACGTGGTTTCGGCGGATGGCACGACCAACGACTATTCGTTCGTCAGCGGCGCGGCGAACACGTCGGGCCGCACGGACGCGGCGGGGCAGACCGTTTCCTGCACCTATTTCGGCGGCAACGGGATGCTCGAGTCGCTCACCGACCCGATGGGCCGCACGACCACCTACACGCGCACCTGGCACTTCGGCGCGGAGCTGACGGTCTCCAACAGCTGCTCCTGCCGGGGCGACCACGTCAATACCTACACCGACGAGACCTATCCGTTCTACCTCGCGACCAAGACCGACGCCATGGGCCACGTCACCACCTGGCAGCGCGACGCCCTGCACCGCCCCGTTGCCGTGTCCTACCCCGACGGCACCGCCGAGGCCTTCCAATACAACGCCCACGGCCAGCCCGTCCGCGAAGTCCGCCGCGACGGCACCGCCTGGACCAACGCCTACGACGCGCGCGGCCGCCTCGTCGAAGTCTCCGGCCCCGAAGGCGCGTGGACGGGCTACGGCTACGACGAACACGACCGCGTTTCCAGCGAAACCGACGCCGCAGGCCTCGTCACGCGCCACGAATACGACTGGGAGGGCCGCAAAACCCGAACCCTCCACCCCGACGGCACCGAAGAGCGCTGGGCCTACGACCGCTACGGCAACGTGACCCAGGCCGTCGACCGCGCCGGGGGCGTCACGCTCTTCGACTACGACGCGCGCGGCAACCTGGTCCGCGCCACCGACCCGTCCGGCGCGGTCACGCTCTCCACCTACGACGCCGCGGGCCGCAAGGCCACCGAGACCGCGCCCGGCGGACTCGTCACCAGCAACCGCTACGACATCCTGGGCCGCCTCGTCGAGCGCACCTACTCCACCGACGGCACCTCCGAACGCTGGACCCACGTCTTCGACGGCGTGTCCACCTACGCCGACCGCATCGGCAACGTCACGCGCAACGCCTACGACGCCGACGGCCACCTCGTCTCCGTCACCGACCCGCGTGGCAACGCCACGTCCTACGCCTACGACGCCCTCGGCCGCCGGATCGCCGTCACCGACGCCCTCGGGCACACCACCACCCAGACCCTCGACCCCGCCGGACGCGCCACCGCCGTCACGGACGCCGCCGGACTCGCCCAGGCCAACACCTTCGACGCCAACGGCCGCCTCGTCCGCTCCGTCCTGCGCGGCGGCATCACCAACGAGTTCCTCCACGACGCCGCCGGACGCCGCGTCGAAACCCTCCGCAACGGCGTCTCCGTCGCCGCCGCGGGCTACGACGCCGCCGGGCGCACGACGTGGACCCGCAACGCCGACGGCCTCGTCGTCTCCAACGTCTACGACGCCGCCGGACGCCTCTGGAAAACCGTCATGCCCGACGGCACCTTCTCCGAAAACGTCTACTTCAACGCCTTCCTCTGGAAGACCGTCGACCGCGCCGAGCGCGCCACCACGACCGACCGCGACGTCGCGGGCCGCCCCGTCCGCGTCACCGACGCCGCCGGAGGAGTCGTCCAATACCGCTACGACCCCATGGGCAACCTCACCAACCTCGTCGACCAGGCCGGAACCGTCACCGCCTGGGCCTACGACGTCGAAGGCCGCCAAATCCGCAAGACCTACGCCGACGGCACCCACTACGACTACACCTACGATCCCCTCGGCCGCCTCGCCTCCCGCACCGATGCCAAGGGCGACACCACCACTTACGCCTACGACCCCAACGGCAACCTCACCAACATCCTCTACCCCGACGCCTCCTCCGCCGTCACGTTCGCCTACGACGCCCTGAACCGCAAGACCGCCATGGTCGATTCCATCGGCACCACGACCTACGCCTACGACATCCTCGGAAACCTCGTCATGGAAGACGGCCCCTTCGCCAACGACACCCTCTACTACGACTACACCCCCGACCGCCAGCTCGCCGCCATCACCTCCGCCTTCTACAAGGTCGAATACGCCTACGACTCCCTCGGCCGCCTCTCCACCGTCATCGGCGCCGAGGGCACCAACACCTACGCCTACACAACCGCCGGAACCCTCTGGACCAACCTCACCCTCGCCAACGGCACCACCGCCGAACGCCAGTTCGACGCCCTCCTCCGCCTGACGAACCTCGTCAACCGCGCCGACGCCGGCGTCCTCTCATCCTTCGCCCTCACCCTCGACGACGCCGACCAGCGCACCCAGGTCGTCCGCGAGGACGGCAAGGTCTACACCTACGCCTACGACGCCATCGGCCAGCTCACCAACGCCTCCGCCACCCTCCCCGACGGCACCCCGTGGAGCGGCTACCAGTTCTCCTATTCCTACGACGCCACTGGCAACCCCATTGAACAGAACAAGAACGGTCTCGTCTACTCCAACTCCTTCAACAACCTCAACCAAAACGTCGCCACCGTCCCCGGCGGTTCCCTCG
>JAZQOP010000171.1:0-7457 GCA_045627965.1 Kiritimatiellia bacterium
GGATTGCCATCGCCGACGGAACCGGCAAGGTCCGGCATCTTTCCGCCCACGGCGAAGGCCCCACCAAGCAGGCCGGCGAGGGCGCCGCCGCCGCGGCGCTCCTGCGCGACCTGCAGCCCTAGGCCCCCCGCTTCCTTCTGACGAGGCGCCGCCGGGGCCATCTCCCCATGCGCGGTTTTCATCCTGCTGGCCTTCCGTCCGCCACCCGCGACGATGCAGGGGCAAAATCCGCAAAATTGCCCATCTTTATTGTCCGGAATGGCCGTTTTGGCCTGTGAGATTATGGCGAAACGTTAGGAAAACCGGCTCTTCGAGGAATATAGCGGCCCGTTGGAATCGGACGGAAGGACGGCAACCTCCTCGCAATGCCTCGGGCAAACGCCTCTCGCGAAGCCCGAGGACGGATTTTCGATGGAATTTTTGTGAAATGGAGGCATCCGGCAGGGCCCGCTCTCCGAACGGGCCGCCTTCGACCCCGATTGCGGACGTGCAGGGGCTCGTGGGCTCCCCCGGCCGTTTTGGCTTGCCCCATTCATAGATACACAATTTTTGCATGTTTCGCCTTATTTTTCGCCATTTTTCGCCTTAAAATTATCACATTTGTACAAACGTGATAAAAGTTGAGCTCAAAATCGACAAATTCTCCAGTGTTTTGCCACTATTTTGCTCTTCGAAAGTGGCGCAAGGCCCCCGAATGCTCGCCCAAAGGCCGCCATCCGCTTCCCATGCGGCTTTTCAGCCTGTCGCGGGCCGCCTTCGACCCCGATTGCGGCCACGCGAGGCCGTCAAATTCTCGCCCGAAGGCCGCCATTCGCCTTCCATGCGGCTTTTCTGCCTGTCGCGGGCCGCTCGGAGATCGGCCCCTACCGGATTCGCCTTTTCGGGGGGATGATTCGGATTTTCATGCGTTCCCTCGCATGATTTCCGAACCCAAGCCCGGTCGACGGCTTTTCCATTCGCTCCCGTTGCGGATTCGCAGGATCGCCGATTTTTTCACCACCTCAAAGCCCCATTCGGCAGGGCACGATCTCCGAGCGGGCCGCCTTCGACCCTGATTGCGGCCACGTGAGGCCATCAAATTCTCGCCCAAAGGCCGCCATTCGCTTTCCATGCGGCTTTTCTGCCCGTCGCGGGCCGCTCACAACGCGCAGGTCCAGGCCATCTCTTCAGCCACTATAAGTCGCGAAGAGCCCTTTTTCTCTCCCAGCTTCTCTTTCCAGTCCGCACCCATTCGGCGTGCAATGCCGTGCGCGTCCAGGGGATGTTGCCACGGCTGGCGACCGTTCGGCGAATGGCACCACGGCTGTTCGTTGTGCGGTTCATCGCACCATGGACCGCCCCCTCCTGCCCCTCGGCCGGCGCCAGGCAACCGCCCATATGCCCAAGCCAACCCGATGTGCGAGAAACTCCGCCGCCCGACATGGCAAGGCGTAGCGGAATCTCGGTGTCCATGTCCTCGCGCCACGGGAAACCGCCATCCGGACGCCATAGGCCCCTTCGTCATGACCGTCGGCATTTCCAAACGGCCTTCCTGCGGAGCCGAAGCGCAAAAAAAGGCGCGCCCGTTTCCGGACGCGCCCTTTCGATCGACGGGAGCGAAGGACTAGTCCTTCTTCTCCTCGGCGGCGGCAGGGGCGGCGGAGGCGGGGATGAAGTCGACGAACTCGAGGATGCACATCTCGGAGGAGTCGGACATCCGCTTGCCCAGCTTGATGATGCGGGTGTAGCCGCCAAGGCGATCCTTCATGGAAGGGGCGACCTTCGCGAAGAGCTCGGCGACGGCGTCCTCCTTCTTGAGGATGGACATGGCATGGCGGCGGGCCGCCAGGGTCTGCTTCTTGCCGATGGTGACCATCTTTTCGGCCATCCGGCGGGCATAGCGGGCCTTGGGGAGGGTGGTTTCGATCCGCTTGGCCAGGATCAGGTTGGAAACCAGGCTGGCGAAGAGGGCTTCGCGCTGGGAAGAGGTCCGGCCGAGTTTGACGGTAAGCTTACGATGACGCATGGGAATGTACTCCTGATGGATGATGTTATTCTTTGGAATCGGCCTTGAGGGCGGCGAGGATTTCGGCAGGGAAGGTCATGCCCAAGTCGAAACCCTGGTCCTTGAGCTTCTGCTTGATCTCGTTGAGGGACTTCTTGCCGAAGTTGCGGAACTTGAGCATCTCGGCCTCGGTCTTCTGGCAGAGCTCGCCGACCGTCGTGATGTTCGCGTTGTTGAGGCAGTTGGCCGCGCGGACGGAAAGCTCGATCTCGTTGACGGAGGTCTTGAGCTTGCGGATCTTCTCGTTGAAGTCGGGGTCGGCCTGGACGGTCGCCGAGGAGACGAAGGAGTCGGAGGTGTCGGCGGAGATGAAGATGTCGAAGTGGTGTCGGATGATGGCCGCGGCCTGGTTGAGGGCGGTCTCGGGGTCGATGCGGCCGTCGGTCCAGACTTCGAGGACGAGCTTGTCGTAGTCGACGCGGGAGGCGTGGCGCATGTCCTCGACGTTGAACTTGACGCGGCGGACGGGCGAGAAGAGGGAATCGATGGGGATGAGTCCGATTTCCTGCTCGGCGGGCTTGTTGCCGTCGGCGGGGATGTATCCGCGGCCGGACATGACGGTGACTTCGGCCTTGAAGGCGCCGTCGTCGGCCAGGGTGCAGATCAGCTGGTCGGGGTTGACGACCTCGGCGGCCTGGTCGACCTGGATGTCGGCGGCGGTGACTTCGCCGGGGCCCTTGACGTCGATGAGGTAGGTGCGGGGCTCGGCGGAATAGAACTTGAAGAGGACCTTCTTGAGGTTGAGGACGATGTCGGTGACATCCTCGACGCACCCCTTGAGGCTGCAGAACTCGTGCTCGGCGCCGGCGATGCGGACGGAGACGATGGAGGCGCCTTCGAGGGAGGACAGGAGGACGCGGCGGAGGGAATTGCCGATGGTGCGGCCGAAACCGGGTTCGAAGGGTCCGGCGACGAATTCGGCGTAGGTGGCGGTGCGGGTCTGCTCGTTGACCGAGTAGGACTCCGGCATTTGGAAGGCGGCGGTGCCTTTGCTCATGTTTCAGGTTCCTTTCCAGTCCCGGTCGTTAGCCGGGGCGTATGGCGGTTCGCTTTTTCTAGAGGGATGCCCGGCCGCCACCGGAGGGGGCGGGCCGGGCGTTTCCGGGGGATCCTACTTGGAGTAGAGTTCGACGATGAGCTGCTCGTTGACGACGGGGGCGAGCTCTTCGCGGGTCGGGACGTGGTCGACGGTCGCCTTGAAGGCGCCCTTTTCGATCGAGAGCCAGGCGGGCTGGAGGCCGTCGGCGGCATCCATGTGGGGCTTGGCGTAGTCGCGCGACTTCTTGTCGTCGCGGACGACGACGACATCGCCGGCCTTGCACTTGAAGGAGGGGATGTTGACCTTGACGTCGTTGACGCGGACGTGGCCATGGCGGACGAACTGGCGGGCGGCGCGGCGGGAGGGGGCGGCGCCCATGCGGTAGACGATGTTGTCGAGGCGCATTTCGAGGGCCTGCAGGAGGACTTCGCCGGTGACGCCGCGAGCGCGGAGGGCGCGGGCGAAGAAGAGGCGGAACTGGCCTTCCTGCATGCCGTACATCGTGCGGAGGCGCTGCTTTTCCTGGAGCTGGACGCCGTAGTCCTTCAGACGGGGGCGGCGGGCGCCCTTGCCCTTGGCGCCATGCTGGCCGGGGATCGCATATTCCTGCTCAATGGGGCACTTGGCCATCTTGCAACGGTCGCCCTTCAAAAACAGCTTCATGCCCAAACGGCGGCAACGCTTGCACGCCGGACCGATATACCTACCCATGATGGTGATCCTTCCTTATAAGAGATTAGACGCGGCGGCGCTTGCGGGCGCGGCAGCCGTTGTGGGGGACGGGGGTGAGATCGCGGATGCCCGTGATGACCAGGCCGGCGGCCTGGACGGCGCGGATGGCGGATTCGCGGCCGTTGCCGGGGCCCTGGACGAGCACTTCGACTTCGTGCATGCCGTGGCCGACGGCGACCTTGCAGGCCTCCTGGGCGACGACGGTGCCGGCGTAGGCGGTGGACTTGCGGGAGCCCTTGAAGCCGCAGCGGCCGCCGGACGACCAGGAAATCACGTTCCCCTTCGGATCCGAGACGGAAACGGTGGTATTGTTGAACGAGGCGAGGATATGGACGACGCCGACGGGGATGTTCTTCGCCCCCTTGATCTTGCGGCGGACAACGGCACCCTCCTCGGCGGGGGCGTCGGTGGCGGGTGCGGCGGCCGGGGCGACGGCAGGAGCGGGCGCGGCGGCTACTTCAACATCTTTCTTCAGTTCTTCAGCCATGGTGATGACTCCTCGATATTACTTGGCGGGCGCGGCGGCCTTGGCGGCGCTGCGAGCTTCCTTGCCGCGGACGGCGCCGACTGTCTTGCGGGGCCCCTTGCGGGTACGGGCGTTGGTGCTCGTGCGCTGGCCGTGGACGGGCAGGCCCTTGCGGTGGCGGATTCCGCGATAGCAGTTGACGGCGATGAGACGGCGGATGTTGCCCGTCACTTCGCGGCGGAGATCGCCTTCGACGACATATTCTTCCTGGAGGAGCTTCGACAGGGCGGCGATTTCCTCGCCGGTCAGGTCGTCGGCCTTCTTCGCAGGGTCGAGCTTGAGGCGCTCGATCACTTCCTTGGCGCGGGCGGGACCGACGCCGTAGATGTACCTCAGCGCATACTCGATGCGCTTTTTCCCGGGGATATCAACACCAATCACTCGTGGCATGTTTTCCTGTTCTCCTGTTAACCCTGGCGCTGTTTGTGGCGGAGGTTCGTGCAGATGACACGGACGACGCCCTTGCGGCGCACGATCTTGCAACGCTCGCAGATTCGCTTTACGGATGTCCTGACTTTCATGTTCGACCTTCTTGCTTTGAAATTTCCGTGATTTCCCCACGACTCATGTCGAAAGGCGACATGCGTACGCGGATCCGGGCGCCCGAGGGGGCGTTTCCGCCGTTGCCGGCATCCAGCCCTTTCGGGACAAACGCGGTAAAAAGGTGGCCATTCGGCAAGCGGGCCCGGAAGGCCCTGCCGTCCAAAGGCGACAGGATTTCCGCATCCAGCACGATCTTTTCGTCCGCATTCATTTGCGCGGGGGGGGACAATAACGCATTTTCTCCGGAAGTCAAGCCCTCGTTTCAAAAAAAGTCGGATTGTTGCGGGGAGGCGGTCGCGCACGCGCGTAAATCCGTAGTCGGGACGGCATTGGCGCTTGAACACGGGGGGCTGGCGCGCTATATTCGCCGCGCTTGTGGCGGCGCCTATGCCGTCGCGCCCTCCCCTATCAGCCCCCATTCACGGAGAAAACCATGAAAAAAGCGCTCATTACCGGCATCACGGGCCAGGACGGCTCCTATCTTGCCGAGCTCCTCCTGTCCAAAGGCTACCAGGTCACCGGCATGGTCCGCCGCGCCTCCACGGAGACGTTCGAGCGCATCCAGCACATCAAGGACCGGATCGACCTGGTGCAGGGGGACCTGCTCGACCAGTTCTCCCTGGTCGGCATCCTGGAGAAGGTGCAGCCGGACGAGATCTACAACCTGGCGGCGATGTCCTTCGTGCCGACCTCCTGGAACCAGCCGATCCTGACGGGCGAGTTCACGGGGCTGGGCGTGACGAAGCTGCTGGAAGCGATGCGGCGCGTCTGCCCGAAGGCGCATTTCTACCAGGCGTCCTCGTCGGAGATGTTCGGGCGGGTCATCGAGACGCCGCAGACGGAGCGGACGCCGTTCTATCCGCGCAGCCCCTACGGCGTCGCGAAGGTCTACGGGCACTTCATCACGGTCAACTACCGCGAATCCTACGACCTGTTCGCGCTTTCGGGGATCCTGTTCAACCACGAGTCGCCGCGGCGCGGCA
The DNA here is from genome assembly GCA_045627965.1 of Kiritimatiellia bacterium. Lineage (GTDB taxonomy): Bacteria > Verrucomicrobiota > Kiritimatiellia > CAIQIC01 > Lenti-01 > RGIG3636. The sequence continues at coordinate 5,868 of JAZQOP010000171.1, forward strand.
AGGAATTCGTCACGCGGAAGATCACCGACGCCGTCGCCCGCATCAAGATGGGGACGCAGAAGGAGCTGCGGATGGGGAACCTGGATGCCAAGCGCGACTGGGGCTTCTCGGGGGACTACGTGCGCGCGATGTGGATGATGCTGCAGCAGGACAAGCCGGAGGACTACGTCGTGGCCACGGGCGAGACGCATTCCGTGCGCGAGTTCCTGCAGATCGCCTTTTCGCATGTCGGGCTGAACTACGAGGACTACGTCGTCGTCGACCCGGCGTTCATCCGCCCGGCGGAAGTCGACCTGCTGCTGGGCGACCCGGCCAAGGCCAAGGCCCAGATGGGCTGGAAGCCCGAGGTCTCCTTCGAGCAGCTGGTCACCATGATGGTCGACGCCGACCTGGCCCGCCAGCGCGGCGAGAACGTCATCGCCTAGGTGTTTTGCGACCTGCATCCGCCGTCCGTTCCGCACACCGCCATGAACATCCTGGTCACAGGCGCAAACGGATTCGTCGGCGGGCACGCCATCCGGGAGCTGCAGCGGCGCGGGCATGAGGTCTTTGCGACCGACACGGCGCCCGGCGCGGCGGCGGGGCTGCCGGCGGGGCTGCCCTACCGGCCGGCCGACATCCGGCGGCCGGAGGACATCGACGCCCTGCTCGACGCGGCCCGGTCCGACGCCATCCTGCACCTGGGCGGCATCGCCTTCGTGCCGGCGGCGTGGGAGGACCCGGCGCTGGTCTTCCACGTCAACACCATCGGGCCGCTCCAGCTGCTGTCCGCCGTGCGGCGGAAGGCCCCGGGCGTGCGCGTGCTGCTGGTGACTTCCGCCGAGGTCTACGGCATCCACGCCCCCAGCCCGGTTTCGCTCGACGAGTCGGCCCCCTACGCGCCCGAGAACCTATACGGCGTGACCAAGGCCGCCGCCGACCATGGCGCGCTGCTCTACGCGGCGCACCACGGGCTCGACCTCATGGTCGCGCGGCCGTCGAACCACATCGGGCCGGGACAGTCCGCGCCCTTCGTGACGACCGCCTTTGCGCGCCAGCTCAAGGAGATCGCCCTGCGCGGCGCGCCCAACCGGATGAACGTCGGGAACCTTGACGCCCTGCGCGACTTCACCGACGTCCGCGACACCGTCCGCGCCTATGCCCTGCTGCTCGAAAGGGGGCATGCGGGCAGCGCCTACAACATTGCCACCGGGCGGCTCGTTCCCATCCGGTCCGTCCTCGACCGGCTGTGCGACATTGCGGGCGTCCGTCCCGACATCCAGGTCGACCCGGCCCTCTTCCGACCCGATCCGCCGCGCCCGGTCCTCTCCCCTGCCCTTCTGCGCGAGCACACCGGCTGGGTCCCGGAAATCCCCCTCGCGGACACCCTCCGCGACATCTACGACGCCCTCCCCTGACGCACCGGACGGCCCTGCCCGGCGTCCCCCCGCCAATTCATGCGGAACTTTGCGATTTTTCGTCAAAACCTTAAGGTTTCGCCATAATCTCACTTCTACCGGGGCGTGAAAAAATTGGAGGAAAGGCGGAGCGGGAGGGGGGCGGCGGAGGGAACCGGCGGGGGGGCTATTCCCGGGCATCCGGCGCGTCGGC
>JAZQOP010000172.1:0-6289 GCA_045627965.1 Kiritimatiellia bacterium
GGTGGTCATGGACGATTCTCCGTGGCGAACAGTTCCAGGCGGAAGCCGGTGGCGAAGCCTTTACGCGGGGCGCCGTCGAGGAGCCGGAGCCTGCCGCCGCTTTTTTCCAGCGCCGTGCGTGCGAGGAAGAGGCCGAGGCCAGTTCCTTCGGGGCGGGTCGTGTAGAACATTTCGAAAATCCTGTCGCGGTCGGCGGGGGGGATGGGGGCGCCCGTGTTCCAGACGTCGAGGTAGGCCCAGGCGCCGGCGCGGTCGCCGCCGATCCAGACGCGGCCGTCCGGCCCGGCGTGCTGGATGGCGTTCAGGATTACGTTGAGCAGGGCGCGTTTCGTCGTGCTTTCGGAGCCTTTGCCGGAGAGCCCGCCGGGGATGTCCAGTTCGACGCGGACGCCGGCCGCCTCGGCGCGGGGGGCGAGCATGTCGGCGCATTCGCGGGCGGCGGCAGACAGGTCCAGGGGGACATTCCGAGCGGCGGCGCCGTCCGGGCGTGCCAGCGCGAGAAATTCCTGGAAGACGCGTTCCATGCGGTCCAGCGTATGGCGCATCCGTCCGGCGAGTTCGGCCATCCGGTCCGTCGAGGCGGCTGCGTCGCCCTTGGCGGCCTCGCGTTCGAGCATCTGGGCATCGAGGCGGAGGCTTGACATCGGGTTGCGGAAGTCGTGGACGATTCCGTTGGCCAGGACGCCGGAAAAGGCCAGGTGCTCTTCGCGGCGGCGGGCGGTTTCGCGCTTTTCCTCGCGCCGAAGGACCCACGCGAGGAGGGCGATGGCCAGGGCGAAGGCGAAGCCGCCGCCCCAGAGGATGAGGCGATACATCGAATCGAGGGCGCGCATGGCGTCGCTTTCCTCGCGGTCGACGGCATTGCGGCGCAGGCCCATCGAGACCTGGACAGGGACGGCGGCGTCATCGATGCGCGTGTCGAAGGCGACGACTTCGATTCCGCCTTCGCCGACGCGTTCGCGCGAAACGCGGATGGGGGCGGCGGGGTGTTCCGGGCGCTCCCGGCGGACCCATTCGCGGGCGCCCTCGGCGAAGAGCGTGACGCCGTCCGCGTTGCGCACCTCGACGTATTCAAGCCCTTCCTCGAGCCCCTGGAGGACGTGCAGCGTCGCCGAAAAGTCGTTCCAGGCGGTTCCGGCATCTTCGCCGGAGCCCGAAAAGGCCTTGCCGGCGGCGGCGGCGGCCTCGTCGGTCAGGCGCTTGACGAGCCAGGAGGCCTTTTCGGCGACGGCGGTGCGGGCGACTTCGTGGGCGGCGGCGCGGTGCCAGCGGACCAGGACGGCCAGGCCGGAGGCGGCGGCCATGGCCAGCAGCAAGGCCCAGGCGACCGCCCAAAAGACCAGCGACCGGCGTGTGCCGCCGGTCCCGTTCTTGCCGATCAAGCCCATGCGGTCTCCGGACGGCTAGGGGTGGGCGCTGGAGAGGTCTTCGTCGCCGCCCGAGCCGCCTTCTTCGCCGTCGGCGCCGTAGGTCAGGATTTCGAACACCTCGCCTTGGCGGCCGGGGATGAGGTAGATGTAGGGGTGGCCCCAGGGGTCGAGGGGAAGCTCCCGCGTGGAGAGGTAGCCGTTTTCCGGGTAGCGGGTGGGGATGGGGCCGCGGACGGGCTTTTGGACGAGCGCCTCAAGGCCCTGCTCCTGGGTCGGATAGCGGCCCTGTTCGGCGTAGTAGGTGTTCAAGGCGGTCGAAAAGACCTGGATTTGGGCCTTGGCCTTGCCCTGGCTGCCGGCGAGCAGCTGGGGGGCGACATTCAGGACCACGACGCCGGCCAGGAGCGAAATGATGGCCAGGACGACCAACATTTCGACGAGCGTGAAGCCGCCGTTCCGTGGATATTTCGCCGTTGTCGTCGTCATGGCGGGCGCTACCACATCTTCAGGTAGAGCTGCGCGACGTCGTCGGCGGTGGCGTTGCGCGGGTTGCCTTCGGTGCAGCGATCTTTCAGCGCGGCCTCGGCCATGGCGGGGATGGCGTCGCGATATTCGGCCTCGGAGCAGACGTTGGTCTCGCGGATGGAGGCCGGCATCTTCATCTCGGACATCATGAAGCGCGTCCAGTTGACGAGGGCGCGGATGGCCATCGAGGGGCAAATGGTCTGGAGGCCCAGGACGCGTGCGACGCCGAGGTAGCGGTGGGCGGCGCGGGAGCCTTCGCAACGGCCGGCCGCCGCCTGGACGAGGTCGGCGTTGAACTCGATGACGTGCGGCAGGACGATGGCGTTGGCGCGGCCGTGGGGGATGTGGAACTTGCCGCCCAGGGCGTGGGCCATGCCATGGTTGAGGCCGAGGGAGGCCGCGTTGAAGGCGAGCCCCGCCAGGCAGGAGGCGGAATGCATCTTGGTGCGGGCGCGAAGGTCGGAGGCGTCGGAGTAGGAGCGCAGCAGGTAGGCGCCCACGATCTCGATGGCCTTGGCGGCCAGCGCGTCGGAGAAGTCGGAGGCATAGGTCGAGACGCAGGCTTCCACCGCGTGGGTGAAGACGTCCATGCCCGTGTCGGCGGTCAGCACGGGGGGGACCGTCTTGACCAGCTCGACGTCGAGGATCGCCTCGTCGGGGAGGAGCGAATCGGATGTCAGCGGCAGCTTGACCTGGTTGGCCTTGTCGGTGACGACCGCGACGGAGGTGACCTCGGAGCCCGTCCCGCTCGTCGTCGGGATGGCGATGAACTGCGGCCGGGCGATGGACGGGGCCATCTGGCCGGCAAATTCGCGGATCAGCTTGGCGGTGTCGAGCGCGGAACCGCCGCCAATGGCGACGATGTAGTCGGCCTCGTTCGCCAGCAGGGCGCGGACGCCCGCCGCCACCGTCTCGATGGGGGGGTCGGGGACGACGTCCGAGAAAACGTCGCAGGGGATGCCCGCCGAGGCCAGCCGGTCGGTCACCATCGAGATGGCGCCGCTTTTGACGACGAAGGGATCCGCGACCACGAACGTCCGGCGGCTCTTCAGCGCTTTCAACCGGTCGAGCGCGTCCGGGCCGAAATGGATTTGGGGATGGATGGAAAACGTATTCATGCGAACGCACGGAATTATATCGAAAACCGTAGATTTGTCGAGCGGAAATGTGGCGTCAGGCCGGAGCGGGCGAGCCCGCGGAAGGCGGAATCCCGGGGCCTGGTGCCGGGCAATGGCCGGGCAGGCAACATCAAGGGTGTCTGGGCGAAGGGGTCAAGAGGCGTTTTCGCGGCGCCTGGCGTGTCCGGAGGGGCAGGGCGGCGAGGAGGAGGAAGAGGAGGGCGTAGCCGGCACCGGCGGCGTAGAAGACGCTGGAAAGCCCGTGCGCGGTCACCAGCCAGCCGGCCAGCAGGGGGCCGAGCGCCCAGCCGATGGACCGGGTCGTGCTTGCCCAGCCGAAGACGCGTCCCTGGCAGGATTCCGGCGTCTGCTTGGCCAGGATGGCGTTCAGCGTCGGCTCGATGAAGCCGACGACGAATACGGTCATGAAACGGATCGGGAAGAGGGTCGCGAAGGAGCCGACCACGCCCTGGGCGCCGGCGAACCCGATGGCGAGCGCGGACGCGGCCAGCAGGATGCGGCGCGGCGAGAGGCGGTCGGCCATCCAGCCGGCGATCAGCCCGGCGAGGAGCCCGGCGACCGATCCTGTGGCGTTGACGCAGCCTGTCCAGAGGGAGGCCTCGTCGAGCGAGCCGCCGAGGATTTTCTGGACGAGGAGCGGGATGAACGGCATGTCCTGCTGCCGGATGAAGGAAAGGAGAGCGATAAGCCCCAAGGCGACCCAGATGGAGGGCCCCAGGGCGCGCCAGACGGGCGCCTCCGCAGGATCGGCGGCCCCTTTTTGCCGGCGGGGCATCGGCACGAAGGCGGTTTCGCGGGTGGCGAAGACGATCAGGAGCCCGGCAACCAGCAGCAGGAGGCCCGAGCAGTAGAAGGCGGCCCGGTAGCCGATGCGGTCGGCGACGAATCCGCCGACGAAGGCGCCCGACATCGACCCGGAGAAGACGGCCGCTGACAGCCCGCCGATGGCCAGGCCGCGCCGCCCGGGGGGCACTTCGCCGCTGATGAACGTCTGGGCGGCGGTCATCGTGCCGGTCAGCGCACCCTGGATGGTCCGCAGGGCGATCAGGATGCCGGCGGAATGGACGCCGCCCATCAGTGACATGCACGCGGCGCCGCAGAGCGTCGCGCGGATGAGCATGATGCGGCGACCAAACCGGTCGGCCAGCATGCCCCAGAAGGGGGCGGCGAGCCCCATGCTGACGGCCGTCGAAAACGCGAACATCGACACCCAGAAGGCGAGTTCCTTCTGGTCGACGATCCCCAGGTCGGCCTGGAGGAAGAACGGGACGAAGGGGAAGGCGAAGCTGAACCCCATGATGGAGAGCCACTGGGAGGTCCAGATGACGACCATCTGGCGTTTCCAGCCAGGATGTTCCTGGAGGGGGCGCTCCATCGTGCAGGGCAGGATGCCGGCGGGGGAGGCGGGCTAGTCCAGGGGCGCCTCGGAGACGCCGTCGGCGGCGGGCGCGGCGAAGAACGGCTGGTCGGGGAGGGGGGATTCGATCAGGCGGCCCATGGCCTTCTGGAGGGACAGGCGGCAGAGGACGTGGTCGTAGATGGACTGGTAGTAGTTGGCGGAGGCGGTCGTCAGGGCTTCGCGGGCGTCCATGACCTCGACCTGGGTGTTCTGGCCTTCGCGGAGGCCGACTTCGACGAGGCGCAGGGCCTCCTGGGCGGTTTCGAGGTTTTGCGATTGCGAATCGGCGAACTCCTCGGCGGTCTTGAGGCTCAGAACGAGCTGGCGGATTTCGGAGACGACGGCTTCTTCGGCGTCCTGGAGGGCGAGCTCCAGCTGGCGCAGCTCGGCCTTGGCCTTGCGGACGGCGCCGCGCGTGGCCAGGCCGTCGAAGAGGGTCCAGGAGGCCTGGGCGCCGGCCTGCCATTCGTCGCCCCATTCGTCGGCGGAGGAGTCGTGGGGGTCTGGATTGGCATAGCTTTCGGTGAAGAAGACGGAGACGTCGGGGTAGTAGGTGGCGCGGGCGGAGGCAAGGGCTTCGCGCTGGAGGCGGACGGCGTATTCGGCCGTGGCCAGGTCGGCGCGCGAGGCCAGGGCGATGGCGATGGCGCTGCCGAAGGGGATGCTTTCGCGGACGAGGGGGAGGGGGGTCGTCAGGTCGACCTGCGAGTCGGGCGAGGCGCCGATGAGGCGGAAGAGCGCCGTAAACGCCTGGTCGAGGTCGTTCTGGGCCTGCAGGACCGCGGCCTTGCAGTTCGAGACCTCGACGGTGGCGCGCAGGACGTCGTAGTTGGAGGCCATGCCCTGGCGGCGGCGGACTTCGACCTCGGAGCGCTGGCGCTCGGCGGTCTCCAGCGACGTCGTCTTGACGGCGAGGAGCTGCTGGGAAAGGATCGCCTTGAAGTAGGCGGCCTGGACGGAGTAGCGGGCCAGTTCTTCGGCGGCGCGGATTTTGGTCTCGGCCCAGTCGCGCGTTAGGTGAGCGGCCCGCATGGCGGCGCCAATGCGGCCGCTGAAGACCGGCTGCGAGACGGTCAGGGCAACGCCGTAGCGGTCGAGGAGGCGGCCTTGCGATTTCGTGCCGTCGGGCTGAGTGGTCGAGAGGTCGTCGTCGAGGCGCGTATAGCTGCCCGAGGCGGCGACGGTCGGCAGGACGTTCTGGTAGGCGGACTGCACCTGGGCGGCGGCGGTTTCGCGCCCGAGGATCTCCTCCTGCAGCGCCAGGTTGAATTCCAGGGCCTTGGAGAGGGCGTCCCCGAGGGAGAGCGGTCCGGAGAGGTAGATCGAGCGGCCTTCGTAGGGGGTGCGTTCCTGGAGGGCGGCCTGGCGGGCCACGGCGGCGTCCGCTCGCTCGGCGCGCATGGCTTCGAGGTCGGGCGTCGACAGGCAGCCGGCCGTCAGCACGGCGGTTGCGACGGTAATGAGGGGGAAGAGGCTCTTTTTCATGGAATCCAGTCCTTGGCACAGGGGCCGTGGCCTTGATGGTCGCACGGCGCGCGTGGAAGGTTACAGGATGGCGCCAAAATCTCAATCCCAAAAACGGCGGCGGGCCCCCGGATTGCAAGTAGAATGCGGACGGGCGTGCGAAAAAACGGGAAGCACAGGCGCCCCTTTCCCGCCCTGGCGGGCCTGGCGGGCGGACTCCTCCCCCCCTTCCCCCTGGGCCTTGGACGATGGGAGCAACGCCGGAATGTCGCCCTGGCAAGCGCTGCGCCCCGGGAACCGCTGCTAGACGACGGCGAGACCGCCCAGGAACAATGGGACCAAGACATACGCGCACCATTCCTCGTTGGTCCATTTCCTGGACCAGTTGCCTT
>JAZQOP010000173.1:0-11414 GCA_045627965.1 Kiritimatiellia bacterium
CGGACAGGACGATGAGCCCGCCTCCTGCCAGAGCCCAGGTCGCCGCCCGGCCCCCCCCCCCCGGCCGCCCGCACCAGGCATGCCCGGCACGTCAGCGACGCCTCCACCTCGGCGGCGCACGCCTCGACCAGCGCCGCCGCGTCCCCCTCCGGCGTCCGGCCGCCGTAGCCCAGCATCCGCGCCACCTCGGCCCGGTCGAGCGTGCCGATCGCCCCTTCGACGACCTGGACGGCCCCCCACCCCGCCGCCGCCGCGCCTGCGCTCATTCGGCGGCCTCCGGCAGCGATGCGATGATCCGCCCCTCCTCGTAGGTCTCGGCGACCAGGCGCGTCAGGACGTCCTCGTATTCGTCGTAGAGCGCCGTCGGGATCGCGAACTGGATGTGGTGCCCGATGTCCCCCGTCGTGAAGTCGTAGATCAGGATCCGGTTCTTGTAGAGCTGCACCGACCGCTTCACCGCGCGGTTCTTCCCCAGCAGGCGCACGTCGATGTGGAAATTGCCCGCCCAGCTCGCCTCCAGCTGCCGGATCTTGTCGACGAGGCCGTTGAACGTCGGCCTGTTCGTCACATACGTCTCCACCGCCATCTCGATCCCGTAGGGCCCCCGGAGGACCGTCTCGAACGACGTCTCCGGGTCCGGCCGCAGCGCCCGCCAGCCCGGCGGCGTCATCCACGACGCGCGGCTCGTCGGCACCTCCGTCCGGGGCGACCCCGGCCCATAGGCGTCCAGCGCCGCCGCGAGGCTTGCCGCGTCGCCCTGCCTGGGCAGCGAGCCCTTCTTCCGGACCGTCTGAACGTCGCCCTCCAGGCGCCGCAGGTCCGCCACCAGCGCCACCAGCATCAGCGCCGCCAGGACGATGATGACGATGCGCAGAACGCCGCGCTTCCGCTCGGCCTGCCGCTCCTCGCGCCTTTCGCGGCGCCGACGCTCCCGGTCGGCACGCGCCATGATCTTGTCAAATTCGCTTGCCATATCCGGCAATCCTACCACGCCCCCTGCGCCCCCGCAAACGAAACACGCCGCCGCCCGCCCCGAAATTCCGCCCCAGCAGTGCAATTTTACGGCAAAACATGGCTCTTCGCGATTTATAGTGGACTGGAGAGATGGCCTGGACCTGCGCGTTGTGAACGGCCCGCGACGGGCAGAAAAGCCGCATGGAAAGCGGATGGAGGCCTTTGGGCGAGAATTTGACGGCCTCGCGTGGCCGCAATCGGGGCCGAAGGCGGCCCGCTCGGAGATCGGGCCCTAGCGAATGGGGCTTTGAAGTGGTGAAAAATCGGCGATCTTGCGAATCCGCAACGGGAGCGGATGGAAAAGCCGTCGATCAGGCTTGGGTTCGGAAATCATGCGAGGGAACGCATGAAAATCCGAATCATCTCCCCGAAAAGGCGAATCCGGTAGGGGCCGATCTCCGAGCGGCCCGCGACGGGCTGAAAAGCCGCATGGAAGGCAAATGGCGACCTTTGGGCGAGAATTCGGGGGTCTTACGCCACTTTCGGAGAGCAAAATAGTGGCAAAACACTGGAGAATTTTGCGATTTTGAGCTCAAATTTTATCACGTTTGTACAAAGGTGATAATTTTAAGGCGAAAAATGGCGAAAATTAAGGCGAAAACTGAAAAAATTGTGTGTCTATGAATGGGGCAAGCCAAAACGGACGGGGGAGCCCACGAGCCCCTGCACGTCCGCAATCGGGGTCGTAGGCGGCCCGTTCGGAGAGCGGGCCCTGCCGAATGCCTCCATTTCACAAAAATTCCATCGAAAATCGTCCTCGGGCATCGCGAGAGGCGTTTGCCCGAGGCATTGCAAGGAGGTTGCCGTCCTTCCGTCCGATTCCAACGGGCCACTATATTCCCCGAAGAGCCCAAAACATTCGCTTTTTTGCCCATTTTGGCGCACACGGTGGGCACGGGGAGGCACCCGGCAGAGGCCGGGCGAGCGCAGGCAGGGCCGAAAGGGTGCGGGTCGGGGCCTAGGGCTGCAGGTCGCGCAGGAGCGCCTCGGCGGCGGCGACCTCGGCGGCCTGCTTGGTGGGGCCTTCGCCGTGGGCGGAAAGATGCCGGACCTTGCCGGTTCCGTCGGCGATGGCAATCCGGGCCATGACGACGAACCGGCGGGCGTGCGGCGGCCCCTCCATGTCGGCGACCGCATAGGCCGGGACGGTGCCCCAGCGCCGCTGGACGAGCTCCTGGAGGACCCCTTTGGGGTTCACCTCTGTCCCGGCCTGCAGCGCCAACGCCCGTTCCTCGTCGAAGAGATGGTCGAAGACCTGCGCGACGGCCGGCCAGCCGCCGTCGATCCAGATGGCGCCAAAGACGGCTTCGAGGGTGTCGGCCAGCAAGGCCGCCCGTTCGCGGCCGCCGCCCCGGTCCTCGCCGATGCCCAGGACGACGGCCCGGTCCAGCCCGGCGCGCCGGGCGATGGCGGCAAATTCGTCGGTATTGGTCAGGCGGCTGCGAATCTTCGTCATGGCGCCTTCGCGGAGGTCGGGCAGGGAGTGGCGCATCAGCCAGTCCGCCGACAGGAGCCCCAGGACGGCGTCGCCGAGGAACTCCAGCCGCTGCGACTCCGCCCAGCCCGGGACGCCCGCCTCGGAGGCCGCGCTGCGATGGATCAGCGCCGCGCCCAGCGGGATGCGGCACCCGAACGCGTAGCCGACGGCCTGCTCGACGGCGCCTAACGCCTCGGGGGACGGGACGAGGGGCTGGAGCGGCTCGGGCATCCAGACGCCGCCGGGCGCCTGAAGGGTCTTGGGGTCGTCGTGCATGGTCCGGAACTCCTGCCTCACGCCCGGGGATGGAACTGCCGATGGACCGCCGCGAGGCGTGAGCGGTCGACATGGGTGTAGATCTGGGTCGTCGAAATGTCCGCATGGCCGAGCATTTCCTGGATGGCGCGCAGGTCGGCCCCGTTTTCCAGCAGGTGCGACGCGAAGGAATGCCGCAGCAGATGCGGATAGAGGCGCTTGGCGATGCCGGCGTTCCGGGCCTGGCGGACGACCGTTCGCCAGATCGTCGTGCGATCCATCGGACGGCCCAGGCGCGACAGGAAGACTTCCGCGGGCGGGGGATCGCCGCGCTTTTCCGCGACGGCCGCATAGGCGGCACGCCCGTCGGCCAGCCAGGCCCCCAGGGCGTCGGCCGCGCGCCCCGCGATGGGCACCACGCGTTCCTTGCCGCCCTTGCCCAGGATGCGGACGAACCCGTCCTCCAGATGCAGTCCGCCGATCTTCAGGCGGGCCAGTTCGCTTTCGCGCAGGCCGCAGGCATAGAAGACTTCCAGGATGGCGCGGTCGCGGCGGCCTTCGGGCGTGCGCAGGTCCGGCGCGGCCAGCAGCCGGTCGATCTCCTCCAGCGACAGCATGCCGGGCAGGACCTGCCAGAGCTTGGGCGATTCGAGGGCGTCGGCGACGCTGGCGCCCAGGATCCCTTCCTCCTGGAGATAGCGGAAGAAGACGCGGATGGCCACCAGGCAGCGGGCCATGGAGGCCGGCGCCAGGCCGCGGTCCTTGAGGGCCATGAGGTAGTCGGCGATGTCGTCGCGGACGATCTCGCGGACGGCCTGGCGTCCGGCGGCCCCGGCGAAGTCGAGGAAGCCGGCGACGTCGCGTCCGTAGGCGACGCGCGTGTTTTCGCCCAGGCCCCGCTCCAGCGTCAGATAGTCGGCGAATGGCTCCAGCCAGTGCCTCATGGCTCAGCCGAGTTCCTCCGCAAGGCGGCACAGCAGGCGCGCCGCCGAAAGGGTCGCGCCAGGGGCCGCCCACGGCATCTCGGACTCCCACCAGGCCGTACCCGCGATGTCGATGTGGGCCCAGGACTGGCCGTCCGGCACGAACCGCTGCAGGAACATGCCCGCCTGGATCGTCCCCGCCGTGCGGTCGCCCATGTTCTTGCAGTCCGCAAACGGCGAATCGAAGGCCTTGGCGTATTCCTTCCACATGGGCATCACCCACAGGCGTTCGCCGACGGCGGCGCCGCAATCGAAAAGGTCCTCGACGAGGTTTTCGTCGTTGCCCATGACGGCCGCCCCTTCGGGGCCGAGGGCGATTACGACCGCGCCCGTCAGGGTGGCCACGTCCACGATGGCCTCCGGCTCCTCGCGCGCCGCCATGGCGATGGCGTCGGCGAGCAGGAGGCGCCCTTCCGCGTCGGTATTGACGACCTGCACCGTCCGGCCGTCGCAAATCTTGACGATGTCGCCCGGCTTCAGGGCGCCGCCGCCGGGGAGGTTGTCCGCCGCGGGCACCCAGGCGACGACCGGCTGCTCGATGCCCAGCCGCGCGCACATGGCCACGGCGCAAAGCACCGCCATCGCGCCGCACTTGTCATACTGCATCCATTCCATGCCCTTGGACGGCTTCAGGCAGATGCCGCCGGAGTCGAACATGACGCCCTTCCCGACGAACGCCAGCGGCTTGCGCTTGCGCCCGGCGCCCTTTCCGGGCCAGGACACGCGGATCAGCCGCGCGGGCCGTTCGCTGCCGGCCGCCACCCCGAGCAACCCGCCGCAGCCGGCCTCTTCCAGGGCGTCGTCGTCCCAGATCCGGCAATCGAGCCCTTCGTTCCGGGCGAGATCCTGGGCAAAGGCCGCCAGCTCGACGGGGCCGAGCTCCTTGGCGGGAATGTTGGCCAGGTCGCGGAACGCGCACTGCGTCAGGCCTTCCAGCTCGCCCTTGCGCAAATCGTCGCGGACGTCGCGGGCTTCGCACCAGGGGCCGGTCCAGCAGACGTCGAGCTCCCGCGCTGCCGGGGGGGTCCCCTTGCCGCCCAGCCAGCGATACGCCCCGAAGAGCAGCCCCGCCGCCATCGAGCGGACCGACCAGTCCGGCCAGGCGGCCAGGACCTCATCCCCCAGCTGGACCGCGACTTTCGCGAGCCCCTTGGCCTTGGCCAGCGCCTTGCCGGCCGCCGCCCAGGTGCGGAACCAGCTCTGCGCGTCCTCTTCCGCCGCGTCGCCGGCATCGACGACCAAGGTGGCGCACGTCAATCCTGGACACGTCGCCCACGCCGCGCGCCCGGCGTGGCCCTTGCCCTGCGCCTTCCACCAGGCGGCCAGGGCCTTCTCCTCGGGCGCCGCCAGCCCGGCCGCCGCCCCCCCCGGGGCATCGCCCGACGCCAACAGCACGCGCGCATCCGCCTTTGTCGCCTCTTTTGCAAATCCGAGCCGAATCATTTCATCCATCCTTTCCTGGAAAACCGCCGCCGGAATGCCGCGTCCGCCGATTCCCCGGGGAACCGGCCGGCGACGACGCCAGACGGCCAAGCCGCTATTCCCCGCGCATCCCCGCCGGCAGCTTCGCGCGGGCCGCCTCGTCGGCGGGGAGGTCGTCGACGGCAAAGCCGGCGTGCCGGACCGCCACCTGCAGGTTCCGCAGGCCCAGCTCCGCGTTGTTGTAGCGCACCACGACCACCTGCCGCCCGACATCCGTACGAACCTCGACCACGTTGGGCTCGCCCTGCATCGTCCGGCCGACGTCACGCAACGCCTTTTCCACGATCTTGGCGGCCTCGGGGGTCTTCATCGCGGGCACCGACAGCTCCACCTCCGAGATCATCTCCCGGAAGCATCCGGCCATCGCCAACGCCAGCATCGCGCCGGCCAGCCAATTCGTCCACGTCTTCATTGCGTCTCTCGCTTTCCTGATGTCGCCCTGGGGGCGCGTCGCCTTTTATCGCACAGAGCGGCCGCCGCGGCGAGCAAAAACGGACGGCGGCCGCCCCCCTGCCGCCCGGACCCCTAGAGGGAAGGCTGCCCGTCGAGGCGGGACTGGATCGCCTCCAGGTTGTCGCGCAGCAGCGACCACGTGTCGGCATCGACCGCCTTCTTGCCGGCGTCGACCTCGGCCCCCAGCTTTTCGAGCTGGCCGCCGAGCATCGGGCGCATGGCCTCGGGCACCGACGAGGTCAGCTGGCCGATCACGCTTTCGGCGCCAAGCCCCGCGACGCAGCGCAGGAGCACCTGGAAAAGCCCCGTGTATTGTTCGTAGTCCTGGAAGCCGCTCGCCTTCGCCAGGGCATCCAGGCCGCCCAGGCCGCCGATGGACGGCTCGCCCGACGAGGACAGCGCCCCCAGCTTCTCCGAGAACGACAGGATGTTCTCCAGCATTCCGGCGTCGATCGACACCGGCGCCGCCGCCGTCTCGTCCGCCGAGGCCGCCGCCGCACAACCGACCACCGCCGCCAGCACCATCGAAATCATCGTCCTTTTCATCGTTTCATGCACCTTTCGTTTCCAAATCGTCATTCGGCGGACCGTTCCGCGGGGACGGCCAGGTCGGCCGGGTCCAGCTTCTCGATGTGCGCCAGCGTCACGCGGAGCTTCTCCGCCTGCATGACGCGGACGCGGACGCCGTCGGCCTCGACGACGTCGCCGGGCGCGGGGATCGCCCCCAGATGCTCGGCGATCCAGCCGGCCAGGCGGTCCGAGGTCTCCGCTTCGAGCGACACGCGCAGCTTCTTGTTGATCTCCTCGAGCGAATGGGTCGCGTCGAGCAGCCAGGCGTGCGGGCCGGCGGGCTGGAAGATGGGCCGCGGCTTCGACAGCTCGTTGTAGATGTCCCCGGTGATCTCCTCCAGGATGTCCCCTCGCGTCACCAGCCCGGCCACCCCGCCATATTCGTCGACAACCACGGCAATGCGGATCTTTTCCTTCTGGAAGCGCGACAGCAGCCGGTTCAGCGGGACGGACTCCGGCACGTAGACGGGCGGCAGGAGCGCCGCCTGCAGGTCGTGCTTCGGGTCGAGCAGGTAACGGCGCGTGTCCAGGAACCCCTGGATTTCGTCGAAATGCGTCTTGTAGACGATGAGGAAGTTCCGCCGGGCGCGGCGGGCGACCTCGACGGGCGGCATGTCGGGGTCCTCCAGGTCGATCCCGATGAAGTCCACGCGCGGCGTCATCACGTCGGAGGCGTGCAAGTCCTCGAGATCGACGATGGCCTTGATCATCGCCAGCTCGTCGGTGTTGATGATCCCCTCCTCGCGGGAAATGTCCAGGACGGTCTCGAACTCCTCCTCCGAGAGCGACTTGCCGCGGGCCCGGAACGCCGAGGCGAACAGGCGCGAAACCGCCTCCAAAAGCAGCCGCAGCGGCTTGAACAGCCCCCGCAAGAAGCCGATCGCCGGCGCATAGGCCCGCGCCAGGAACGGCGCATGCCGCAGCGCCAGCCGCTTCGGGCCGAGCTCCCCGAAGAACACCAGCAGCACCGTCGTCCCCGCCACCGCGATCGTCTCACCATAGGTCGGCGTGACGCTCTCCGCGATCGCGTAGCCGATGTTGGACAGCACGATGTTGACGATCGTGTTGCCGATCAGGATCGTCGACAGCACCGACGTCGGCGAGTTCATCAGCCACCGGACACGCCGCTCCGCGGCCGGATGCTCGTCCGCCAGCTTCTTCAGTCGCAACGGATCGAGCGCAAAAAACGCCGTCTCGGCGGAGGAAAAGAAGGCCGAGCACCCCATCAGCGCGACAAACGCGAGGGAAAGCAGCAGATACGTGGTCATGGGCGGCGGCCGCGGCCGGCCGGGAAAAGATCGTTCAAGAGGAGGTTCATCGTGTCCTCCCTTTATAGAGGACAAACGCCTTCGCCGCAAGCGCGAACATTCGCCTCTTGCCCACGCGGCGGTTCCACGCTATCCTTGGCGCGTCATGAAAACGCTCATTTCCACCCTCGCCGTTCTCGCCGTCGCGTCCGCCGTCCAGGCGGCCGGCCTCCCCGAAGCCCCCGTCGCGCTGCCCGCCGACGCCGCCCCCGCCGCGCCCCCCGCCGTCCAGCGCACCTTCGACGCCCTCAAGTCGTGCAACGCCTTCTTCGTCGCGACCCTCGACGAAGGCGACCAGCC
Organism: Kiritimatiellia bacterium; assembly: GCA_045627965.1. GTDB lineage: Bacteria > Verrucomicrobiota > Kiritimatiellia > CAIQIC01 > Lenti-01 > RGIG3636. Next base: position 7,842 of record JAZQOP010000173.1, read on the forward strand.
GCGCGTCCGCCCCTTCGGCGCCCTGGCCCTCGTCGACGGCGCCATCTACATCCAGACCGGCAACTTCAAGCCCGTCTTCCGCCAGATGACCGCCCATCCCCGCATCGAAATCTGCGCCCTCCAGCCCGACGGCGCCCACTGGCTCCGCCTCGCCGCCACCGCCGTCCGCGCCGATTCCGTCGCCATGCGCCAGGCCGTCCTCGACCAGAACCCGTCGCTCTCCGCCCTCTACTCCGCGGACGACGGCCGCTGCGAAGTCTTCCGCCTCGAAGACGCCACCGCCACCTTCAACGGCTTCGGCGGCGCCCCCGAGACCCTCCAGTTCTAGCCCCCCGACCCAACACGCAACGCACCCCAGGAGAACCCCATGGCCGGCATCTTCAAAGCCTACGACATCCGCGGCATCTACAACGACACCCTCACCGACGACATCGCCTACAAGATCGGGCGCGCCATCGCCGACTTCCTCCATCCCAGGAAGGTCGTCGTCGGCATGGACATGCGCCCCCACTCCGTCCCCCTCGCCGACGCCCTCACCCGAGGCCTGGCCGTCCAGGGCGTCGACGTCGTCCGCCTCGGACTCTGCTCCACCCCCATGTCCTACTACGCCAACAAGCTCCTCGCCGCCGACGCCTCCGTCATGATCACCGCCTCCCACAACCCCGGCGAGTGGAACGGCTTCAAGATCTGCCGCGAGGCCGCCATCCCCATCTCCGGCGCCACCGGCATCCAGGACATCGAACGGCTCGTCGCCGACGACGCCTTCACTCCCGCCCCCGCCCCCGGACGCATCTCCGACTACGACATCCGCCCCGAATACGTCGCCCACTTCCGCGCCTTCGCCGACATCCGCCGCCCCCTCCGCGTCCTCGTCGACTACGCCAACGCCATGGGCCTCTACGAAGCCAAGGTCTTCGACGGCCTCTTCGACATCGAACCCCTCTTCGACACCCTCGACGGCACCTTCCCCAACCACGAGGCCAACCCCCTCAAGACCGACACCCTCGCCGCCGCCCAGGCCGCCGTCCGCGCCGGCCGCTACGACTTCGCCGCCTGCTTCGACGGCGACGCCGACCGCGTCGGCTTCCTCGACGAAAACGGCGACATCATCCCCATGGACATGATCACCGCCCTCATCGCCCAGACCCTCCTCGCCCAAAACCCCGGCGCCCACATCTTCTACGACCTCCGCTCCTCCTGGGCCGTCAAGGAGACCATCGAGGCCGCCAGCGGCATCCCCCACCAGTCGCGCGTCGGCCACGCCTTCATCAAGGCCCAGATGCGCGAAGCCGACGCCCTCTTCGCCGGCGAGCTCTCCGGCCACTACTACTTCAAGGAAAACGCCTACGCCGAATCCTCCTCCCTCGCCGTCCTCCTCATCGCCAACCTCGTCTCGCAGTCCAGCGTCCCCCTCTCGCAGCTCATCGCCCCCATCCGCCGCTACTTCGCCTCCGGCGAGATCAACTCCACCGTCGCCGACCCCGCCGCCGCCCTCGCCCGCCTCCGCGCCGCCTACCCCGGCGCCGCCAAGACCTACGAGCTCGACGGCCTCTCCGTCGAATACCCCACCTGGTGGTTCAACGTCCGCTCCTCCAACACCGAACCCCTCCTCCGCCTCAACCTCGAAGCCAAGTCCGCCGCCGAAATGGCCGCCCGCCGCGACGAGGTCCTCGCCCTCATCCGCCAGTAGCCCCAAAAACACATTTCCATCCATTGGAAAACGTGCCCAAACACGTTTCCATTGCGTGTAAAAACCCCAAAAACACGTTTCCATTCATTGGAAACGTGTTTCCGTTTCGGGCTGCGCCCCCGCCCCCCGTCACAACCGGCCGCGCAGCAGCTCGGCGGCCGCCGCCGGCGTCCGGGCATCCAGCAACGCCGCCCGCGCCTCGGGCGACCGCATCGCACGCGCAATCCGCGCCAGGATGTCCACATGCCGGTCGGAATCGCCCGCCGGATCGACCAGGAAGAACACCAGGTCGGCCGGCAGCGAATCCGGCGCATCCCAGTCGATCGCCGTCCTCGGCCGCGCCAGCAGCAGCACCGGCGACGCCACCGACGGCAGCCGCACATGCGGAATCGCGACCCCGTGCCCGACGCCCGTCCCCATCGACTGCTCCCGCAACCGCGCCGCCGCCAGGATCTCGGGCCCCAGCCCCGGCGCCTCCAGCACCCCCGCCGCGACGGCCGACAGCTGCACCAGCGCCTCGTCCCGGTCCGACGCCGCAAAATCGAGCAGGATCCGCCCGGCCGGTACCAGCGCCGCCCCCTCGCCCGCGCCCTCCCCCCCCTCGCAGGCGGCCCGCGACCGCCCACGCCGCAGCAGCCACGCCAGCCACGGCCCCATCAGCAGCGACGACAGCAGCGACGACGCCAGGATCGCCACGAAAAACTTCGTCGGCAAGATCCCCGCCTCGTGGGCCAGCAGCGCCAGCACGATCTCCATCATCCCCCCCGACGTATGCGCCACCGCCACCAGCGGCCGCGTCCGCCTCGGAATCCGCGACAGCCGCGCCCCCAGGTCGGCCCCCGCATAGCGCAACCCCATCTCCACCCCCGTCAGCGCCGCCACCAGGCCCGCGTCAAAATGCGCCGCCAGGTCCGTCTGCAAGCCGATCGACACGAAAAACAGCGGCACGAACACCGCATGCACCATCTGGTGGATCGTCATGCGCGTCCCCTCCGCCAGCGCCGGCGCCTCGCCGACCAGCACCCCCGCCAGGAAAAAACCGAACAGCGCATGCACCCCCAGGCGCGCCGTAAACGTCCCGAACAGTAGCCCCAGCAGCAACGTCACCGTCAGCGAACTCGACGGCTCCGCAAAATTCCGCGCCCGCATGAACGCGAACAGCCGCCCGGCCAGCGGCCGCCCCGCCGTCAGCACCAGCGCCGTAAACCCCAGCGTCGCCGCCAGCACCATCCCCGCCCGCGGCAGCGGCGACGCCGCCGGCGACGTCGCCAGCGCCAGCAGGATCGCAAACAGCACCCAGCACAGGATGTCCTTGACGGCGAGCGCCGACAGCGTCAGCAGCCCCGCATCCGTCTTCAGCAGGTCGAAGTCCCGCAACGCTCGCGCCGCCACCGGCATCGCCGAGATCGCCGCCGCCGTCGCCAGGAACAGCGGCAGCAGCTCCGAGCCCCCTTCCCCCGGAAAAAGCGCCGGCAGCGCATGCCGGAACAGCGGATACGCCACCGCCAACGGCACCACGAGCCCCCCCAGCGCAATCGCCAGCGCCGGCGTCCGCTGGCGCCACGCCAGCGAAAAGTCGACTTCCAGCCCCGTATCGAGCATCAGGAACAGCACCCCAAGCCACGCCACCGTCCCCAGCATCGTCATCGCCGCCGACCCGGCGGGAAAGAGCGCCACATGCAGCCACGGGCAAAACCGCCCCAGCACCGTCGGCCCCAGCGCCACCCCCGTCAGCAGCTCCGCCGTCACCGCCGGCAGCCGGAACCGCTTGAACACCGCCCCCGCCCCGCGGGCCAGCAGCAGGATGAGGAAGAAGTCCAGCAAAAAGATGCCAATGTCGTGTTCGCCAATCATACGCGTCAGGCCCCATCCTACCACACCCC
>JAZQOP010000174.1:0-7055 GCA_045627965.1 Kiritimatiellia bacterium
CTCGCGCCTCCTGGCCGGCGAAACGTACCTCGACGGACCCGGGCTGCTGCAGGCGGAGCCCTAAAAGCTCTGCGACGACTGGTCGGACTACCGGAACTTCTTCTGCCCGTGCAAGATGCTCGTCGCCAAGGAAAAGCGACCGGACGGCAAAGGGTTCCGATGCCGCTACGACGCCCCGAAAACGCCGTTCCAGCGGCTGCTGGACGAAGGCATCCTTTCCCCCGAAGCCGAAAAGGCCCTTCGGGAGCGGCGCGCCCGGTGTAGCGGGATGGAACTGTATCGGCGGGTACGCAAGCGCCTGCGGAAGATCCGGCGCCTGCAGCAGGAACATGCCGCCGCGAAGAAGGCGTCAAGCCGTGCGGGGCCGGCTTGTCCGGCCTTGCCGTTGCGCGGCACCCCTTCGGGGGCGGCCGTCCTGCGCCGGCCCCGCACGGCTTCCCCGAACCACCCCGCCCAGGAAAGGGCCGAGAGTGTCCAGTATTTGGCAAACCCAAAAAACCGCCCGCCTACCTGCAGAGTGTCCTTTCTATTTGACAAACTGGGGGGCGCGCGGGGCACGGCTGTCCGCCGGGGCGGGTGGAGGAAGCCATCCGCTGCATCAAGCAGTCCTACCGGCTGGAGAACATGCGGCTGCTGGATTACGGGCGCCTCAAGAACATGGCGGCGCTGGTGGCGGTCGCGGCGCATTTCGCGGCGGCGTGGATGGGGATGGGGGAGCGGCTAGCAATCCTCAGGGGCCACATCCTGGACATGGCCCAACGCATCCACGAAGTGCCGGAGTTTTTCTACTACGCCCTTGCCGACGGCATTGGACGGCTCCTCCAACGCCACGGAAAGGGCTGGGGGCGAACGTCGGGCATTCCGCCGCCGCCGGATCCGCAGTTGCGCTTGCCATTCGACTTCGCCTGAAGCAGAACGCTCTCCCCAGCCTGAAAAATGGGGAATGTCCAGAGACTTTTTCTCCCTTGACCTCTTCCCGGTGCATGGTGAACAACAGATCGGCCGTCACCCCTTTCCCATGCGGCGCAACCCAATCCCCCGTTTCCAAGTCATAGCCACAGGATTGCTCCATTTCAGGAATCCGGCACCGTTCGAGATGCTTGGCGAACATCGGGACGGGAGTGCCTTTTCGGTTCAGCCGCAAATCAAGCACAGGATTCCACGGCAGAAGGCATGGCGGGGTGCTCCACGTCACATTCGTGAAGAACACCGTTCGCTCAAAGCGGTAATATCCTTCGGGGTGGGCTTCGACGCAAACGCTTCCGCCGCTTGCCATAGCCGTCAGGGAACAACGTCCATTCTTGTCGGTCCGGGAGGTTTTCTCCACGGGGCCCGCGTTGCCCCACGCCTGTCCCCTCGACTCGAAACAAGCCTTTATCTCGACGCCTTCCACCGGTTCTCCCGTGTCGAAATCCGTCACCCGGACCGTCACCTTCTGCAATGTCGGTGCCGCCAGCACATACGCCGCCCCGTGCCACAACACCGCGCACCACCACCCACAGCGGCAACAACCACAGCAGATGCTTGACGCATTTTCGCCAAATCCGCGGGGGAAAACGGAAACGGAGGCCTGTTTTCATTTACGGCACCAAGAAAAACTTTTCGTATTTCCGGGCATTCAAGTTGTCGAACAGGTTTTTGCCGAACTCGATGTTGCGGTCGTTGGGGACGGGATTCAGGTAGTAGGTGAAATCGCCGAAAACGCCTCCGGAGTTGAGATAGGACTTGACGGCGAAATCCATGTAGACCTTGCCGTATTGCGCAGAGACGACATGTCCGTTTTCGTCCAATGCCGTTCGGACTCGCAGATAGTAATTCATGTCGGGATTGGGGAGCCAGCCACGTTCTTCCGCATCTTCGTCCGGGGGGCATGCGTAATAGGATTTCCGTGTTAAACGGAGTTGTTCGTAACCCGACTCGGGGGCGGTCCGCAAAAAGTGCCGGAACGTGTCTTCGGGAAGCAACACGGGAATGACGCCGTTTCCCTCGCCGGGAAACTCCACGTCCATTTGGAATTCGAACATTTCGGCGATTCTACGTCCGCCGTAGCCGTCAACCGTCTTTTCGCCCCTTGATTTGCGGCGAATCGTGATGACCATGTCCGGAGTCCGCCCTTTGCCGAATGGATCGACCCAGTCTCCCGCTTCCAAGTCATAGCCACAGGGAGAGTCCATTTGGGGAACATGGCAATCGTCGAGATGCTTGGCGAACATCGGGACGGGGTTGCCTTTTCGGTTCATGCGGAATCCCAGCGTAGGATTCCACGGCAGGGCACGGGGAGGGGTTCCCCAGGCCAAGTTCGTGAAAAGCAGCGTCCGTTGGAGCCGATAATATCCTTCGGGGCGGGCTTCGACGCAAACGTTGTCGTCACTCGCCATGGCTGACAGCGAACAGAAACCTTCCGAGTCCGTGCGGGCCGTTTTTTCCACAGGCATGGCGTTTCCCCAAGCTTGGCCCGCCACTGCGAAAAAAGCTTTGACCTCGATGCCCTCCAACGGTTTGCCGGTATCGAAATCCGTCACGCGGACCGACACTTTCCTCAAGCCGGGTGTCAACGCCACTCCTGCCGCCCATGACCACACGGCCAGGACTATCACCCCCGGCGGCAGTAACCACAGCAGATGCTTAGTCCATTTCATTCAAACCTCCGTTCTCCACTACTTGTTCAAAAATGGGTTTCGTCTGCCCGAGCGGCAACGCCTTGATGGCAGAGTGTTCGCTGGGCGACGAACCACCGCGGATGCCGACAGCATGTTCCGTTCGTTCCCGGTACATGTTTACGTTGCGCGAGTCCGGCCACGATTCAATTGGATTGCTTCCCGCCGGGTTGGACAGTGCTGGGATGGCATCGGCCAAAAGTTGATGCCACACGGAGGACATTTGCGCGAGGGCGCTTCCATTGTCGCCCAGAAGACCCGTTTCATCGAACTCCTCGAAAAACGGATGGATTTTGAGGGTCTCGGGAGGGATGATGTTGGCTTGGGCTGGAGGCATTGGCGAGTGGATGGGAATTGTCGTGTCGGGAACGAATCCAATGATGGGATTGTGGTAACTGCTCAATTCCCATCCCCCCTCGGCATTGCCAAAAAACGACTCGGGGTACGTCCGTCCCTTGCGCATTTCCTGTCCTACCCACGCTCCCGTCGTTCCCGGCGGCAGATTCCCGGTTGCATTTGCCAAGACATCTTCCATGGGCGAATAGAAGTTGACGGCATTCGTGATGGATTCAAAACGGCCCCGCCAAGTCAGCTCGTATCTGCCGTCGCCTTCGGGGAACAAGTCGCACCAATAACAGGCCCACAGGTTTGAACTGTAATTGGCCCAATCCGACGGCCGGAGCAACAGGTTGGGCGGCATGGAACTGTCGTAGGCTTCCAGGGGAATGGCGGCGTTGAACATGAAAAACCGGGAGATTTCGAGGTCCTGGTCCACGATGGCGCTGGACACCAGCATGTTTCCCAGGCTGTGGGCGCCGACGAAGAGTTCGCCCGGGAGGGCAGTTCCCAGATAGGACGAAAACATCGCGGCAGAGTCGAAAGCGTGGACGACGTTGATGTAATAATCTGGAGTGACGCCGGCAAGCTGGCTGTGGTCGCCCCGCCACGTCACGGCGGTGAACATGGCCCTGGAGCCGCACTGCCAGAGGCGCTTGAACATTTCGGCGGCCCAGGCGCGGGCTCCGGGTTCGTTGACATTGTAGCCGTGGACGAACACGAAATGCTTGCCGTTGCTTTCGGCATCGGGCCAATTGGACGGTTCCGAGGTGTCGGTTGGACTTTCCACGTCCCCGTTGCAAATACCGCGCAGGTTCACCCAGCGATACATGTCTTCCACCGAAGAGAGGTTCAGGGGGAGGGAATGCACCAGGAACGTCCAAGCGCCCAACCTGATTTCGAGTTGCAGCGGAGCCGTGACGGCCGTGCAGCCTTCCAGCAACAAGACGCCCTTGGAGCGGTTCAGTCGGATTTTGTCCAGGAAGGCCTGGGGCAACTCCACGCCGGAGGCCGTCACGGGGAAAACGCCCGCCTCCTCCGCGGCTTGGTTGAAAGCGGGGCCGAAGACGGATGCGTCCGAATCAAGGAATCCTCCCGCGTCCTCCTTCGCCAAGTCCGTGTAGACGGCATTGACGGCGCCGCCGGGGTGTTTCAGGATGAAGGTGGCACCGGGATAGTCGAGCAGGAAGTCGTGCACGTCCAACCAGACGGGGGTGAAATCTTCAAGGTCGCAGGGGCCGCCCACGGAAGAATCACCCCAATCGGGCGAACTGTTGCCCGGCGCATCGTTGGTCCCGGGCGAAAACGAGCCTTCGTCGTTGTCGTCGTTGATCCAGAAGCGGAAAGGACGGTCCGGGCCGACGGCGGCGGCGTCGGACTCGTCGATGGCGCCGTCACGGTCGGCGTCGGGGACCAGCTTGCCGGAATAGACGACGATGGCGTATTCGCCGCCCTGCTTTGAGCCGACATTGGGGTGCAGGCCGGAGTCTCGGACCCGGAGCCAGGCGTTGGCCCCGACAATGGCGCTGGTGTATTGGATTTGGGCCGTCGCCCCTTCGAAGCCAGCCAGCGGTTCCGCGCCGCCCCACTCCAGCTCGAACTCCTCCAGGACATATCCCTCCGTCACCTTCACGCCGATGCAGCTTCCGGGCGCCACCGAATCGAACACCTGCTTCACCCATCCCCGGAAGCCGATGTCGTTGTCCACCCGTCCGTTGGTCCAGCCGGGGCACGACGATTCGAAATGGCTCGTGTAGTCGTGCGGCGTCGAATCGGTGGCATCCACGGGGTTGCTGTTCTGTCCCATTTCGGAGAGGTTGTCCACGCCATCGCCGTCGCTGTCGACGCCTGGCAGCCAAAAGGCCGCGCCGGGTGCGCTGGGGATGTTTGTCGCGACCATGGCCATTTCCCGACTGTCGGGGATGCCGTTGGTGTTTTGATCCGCCACGAGCGGGTCCCAGCCATTCGCCAGCTCGAAGGGGTCGCTGCCAGGCCAATTCGAAACCGCCGTGCCCGGCATCGTCCACGGCCAGATGTCGCCGTCGCTGGCCCAGGCGTTGGGATTCGTGCCGTGGACGACGCACTCGGCATAATCGGAAAGCCCGTCGCCGTCGCTGTCGGCGTTCCAAGGGTTGGTCGGTTCGCCGAAACACGTGGCATTGGTGTTGGCGCTACCCGTCCATTCCACGCCGTCGGGCAAGCCGTCGTTGTCCGTGTCGAGTTCGATGCCGGAGTTCTGTCCGGGCCGGTTGGTCGCCCATGTCCAGTCCTCCGCCCGGTCCGTGTCCCATCCCGGGTGGATCCGCACCGCCGTCTTGCCGGCGTATGTCCAAATGCTGGTCGGGCTCATCCACCCCGTGATGTCCAAATTGAAATTCGTGTTTCCACCGAGCATCACCGTATCCACGACGGCCCCGTTGGTCGCCCCACCCCAAACCAAGCGGACGCCCGTCGGCCAATCCGTCCTGCCGGGATTGGGAATTGCGAGAGAATTGGCGGTTACGCCAGCATTTGTCACTTGGCTTTCCCCCACCAGCAAACACCGTCCGGGGTTGATGCCGGTTCCTGCCCCGAACACCACGGCATTTGACCATCCCCCCGATTGTCCCACTTCCAGCCGGAATCCCGACAAGTCTACCGCCCCCGACTTCGCCGAATACAACTCAACCCATTCCTTCCCCGCATCGTTGGCGTCTGCCGGGTCGTAAAGCACGGCGTTGATTGTCACCATCGGAGAATCCCTGGCGTCAGCAGGATCGGACCCCATTGCCACCTCGGCCCCGTCGCCGATGCCGTCTCCGTCGGAGTCCGCGACGCTCAGGTCCGTGTGGTAAACAAACATCTCGAATCCGTCGTTCAGTCCGTCCCCATCCGTGTCAACGGCCTCTGCCGCCGCATAGAAGCGGACCTTCCACCGTCCCTGCACGTAATTCGTGTCCACGAACACGGTCTCTTCACCGTTGGTCAAGGACACGGTTCCGGCCCATGTCCAGTCGTTTGCCCATCCCAGCAAGCCCGGCTCCACGGAATTCCAATGCGTGACGTTGGTTGTGATGACCTGGTTCTCGTCGTTTGTATACGTCACCTCGTTCGTCACGGCCTCGTGCAAGGGCCCGAACGCGAAGATGTCCAGCGTCACGTCGTTCGTCCACTGCAAGCCGACATGAAACTCGGGAACGCCATTCGTGAAAACGCTGTAGGCCGACACGAACATGTTGCCGGGGTTGTTTGTCGAATTGCCGTTCGTCCCGCCGCCCTCGCCGTCGCGCAAGCGCGGCTGGCTGGCACTCAATCGCCGGAACACCTCCCAGCGGGAGGCGTCGTAGAACGGCCAGTCGGCCTCGTCCACGAGCGCGCCGGTAATGGTCACGTTCGTGGAGCCCGGCATGACGAAGTCCGTGGTGCCGCTCCAAAGGACGGCGCCGTCGGCATCGCGGATGACCGTCGTATCGCCTTGGCGCTCTGCCGAGAAAGGCACCAGCCACGTCGCCAAGTCCCGCTCCGCCGGGGCGGAGCTCCAGCGGTTGCCGAACTCCTCCCACGCCGCAGGCAACTCGCCCACGTCCTGCACCAGTGGGCCGTCGCCCGGCGTCATGCGGCGGTATTGGTTGCGCCAGATTTCGACCTGCTCCATCAAGTCCTCTTCACCCAGCACCACCGGCTCGGTGGGTTCGTCGGCCCCGCCCGTTCCAAACGCGGCGACAACGCCGACAATGATTGCAAGCAGCGGCAAAAACGGCAAAATGTATTTCTTCATGCAGGCACCCTGTAGGCAAAAGGCTAGCACGCCTCTCGTCCGGCACAACTTTCCCCGCGATTCGTTTCTTTGTCAACTTCAAAATGAATGGACCCGACCAAGTGAAAGTTGCAGGATGTCAAGGGACACCCCCCTCCGGCCCTCCTGCCGCAAAAAACGGAAAAGCGCCCCCGATTCTGCTATGCTTGAAGTTCCACAACAAAAAACACCACAGAAGGAGAGCGCCATGCCCCAATATGTCATAAGACGAACCCCCCGCCAGCACTTTGACTTCGAATTCCGAAAATTCCTGGCCGCCCGCTGGA
>JAZQOP010000175.1:0-4988 GCA_045627965.1 Kiritimatiellia bacterium
GACCCCACATCGGGAAGTTAAGTGGCCTGAAGGCGCACAAAAGCCGACGAAGGACCGGGGTGGCCGGCGGCAGCAGCCCCCCTCACAAGCTCGTCCGTCTGATACTCTTTCGATGCCAAGGCAGCACAGCCTCCCCCCCCGCCTCCGCCTGGCCCCATGTCCCGCACCTCTCGAAATCCAGCGTTCCTTCCCTCTTGCAATCTACGGGAAGACACATCACCGTGACGCCTCCGGCCGCGGAAACAGATCATATCGGCGCACAAGGGTCTCCTCTTTCCCGTCGTCGTATACCGCCTCCACCACCACTTCGGCCGCAAGTTTTTTCCACGGCAATTCAAAAGCACCAATATACAGGCCGTATTGCTATAGCCCCGGGCGCTTCCATTCTCGCGCAGATAGCCAGTCCAGCCAATCGACGGGCGCCGCCCCGTCATAAATGGTCATCCGCGCCAACGAAAGTCCCTTGAACCTGTGCCCGGCAATCTTGAACGAAAAACGGTACCACTGCCCATATCGCCCCTCCCTTGGCGGGATGCCGCTCCACGCAAGCTCCTGGGCGCCGAGATACGGTTCGACCTCCAGGCAGGCATGAGGCAGGGCCAATTCGTCCAGGGGAACGACATCGAAAGCCTGCCGATGGACCGATTGCACTTACCCGCAACATCCTTGCAGGAAAAAGGCCATGACCAGTCCAGGCAACAGGCGGAATGGATATGATTTTCTCATTTAGTACTCGTTGGGAAGTTGAAGGCCGCTTCGAAGGACGACGCGGAATATGTCCCGGTTCGCCCATCTTGCGTGGTGCTGTTCGAAGCAACGCGGGTCATTGGCCCTGACCGACACCGTCCAGTAATATGTTTCTTCTGGCCGGAAGAAAAACTTCCCCCCAGTGAAAACATAGCTTTCGATCCCGCAGTCCATTCCGGGCGATGTCCGCCGCAAATCGCTTAACGGAGCCGAAAAATCCCAAATCGTCCGCCCCGCTCCCGTTTCCAGCCTCGATGTCAGCCAAATGTTTGAACACACGAAAGAGGACAACCTTGCCCTGTCTGTTTCCAGTCGGCACCGATACCAGCCTCCACCCCCCCGCCTTTGATCACATATCGCCCCGACATCCCGCCCTGCAATGAAAAATATCGGCGTTTCGATGATGTCCTGCCCCCGCTGCCCCCGTCCCAAGGCAAGAGCCCTGGGACTCAAAGGTCCCCAGCCGTCATTTTGCAAAACGGCATCTTTTGTTGCGCATCCCGGCCCCGTCGCGAAAAGATACAAAGGGAGGATGCATCCCGACGTCAACCATGCTGTCATTCTTTTCATAAGGACCTGCCCTTAAGGAAGTCACCCCAGTGCCGCAAAAACCGTCTGCTTTTTCGTCTCGCACCTGGGGCGCATTCGAAAACGCATCGTGAAACACTCCTCCCGCCCCTCCTCGTCAAGGACGCGCAACCGGAACGCCGCTTGAAGTTCCTTCCACGGCAATTCGACCATGGGCACCGGAATGGACACGCCATCTCGGCCATCCGGCAGTCGTCGCGGCTGTTTCCATCACCCAGGTGCGTCCTGTTTCCTGACGCCTTCCCAGTCCCCGTCTCGCCAATCAAGCAATTTCTCCCCGTCATAAAAGGCCAGCACGTCCAACTTGACGGCGGAAATGGACCGATTCAGAATCTCAGGCCGAAAATCGTATGGCCCGCCAACCGTCGAACATTGGTAAAAGAATAGACAGGCATTTGATTCCCGCCCCCCGCACCTCGGCCACCAACCGCACATCAAGCGGAACGGGGACTTCGATTAGTTCGCATTCAAATGTTTTTCCCGATCCACCATGCGTATTGGAATAGGCAAACACCCTCCCTGCAGGACCAATAATACAGCAAGGATCGCATGCTGCGAAACAAGTCGTCCCTTCATTTTGTCCACCTTGTCCCTTCTGATGTCTGGATACGACTGGGCTGCTCACCATGTGACGGGCTTATAAAAGTCCGGATGATTCTTCCCGTCCACCTTTTCCAGGACGTCTCGCACAAGTGCAGCAGCCTCTGTCTTGCAATTGAGAAACAACCCTAGGTTGGGATGCTTCCTTGATCCCTTGAGGCGCCTTTCATATTCTTGTTCAAAAATGACGTTGTTCTCGTCCCCTGCAATCAAGAGGACAAACCTAGGATCACCAGAAAAAGATTCAATCCCAGCAAGGCTCTTGCAATCCAGATCGCAGTCCTTACCCCACGACCCGAACCATCCAGAGGTCCCCCAGCTATATGTTGCCACCAAAACACCATTTTGGGTTTCAACAAGAAAATCATGTGTCAACCAGGCATCTTGATCTGACAGCGCATCCTTCCCCAATCCTCGCCTGCCTCGATAGATATCAAGCCCCCACGGATCTGTCCAAAACATGGGAGCGTTTTTCCCCAGGATAAAGCCGTTCGCCCCATTTATGAATTCCAACGGGTCGGCAGAGGTAAACCGCCCAATGCTTGGGCTGTAAACGCGATGCCGGTAGTACATCCACCCTTGGGAGTCGCCGAGGTGTTCGCGGGCGGTGTAGGTGACGCGGTTGAGGTCGGGGCCGGCTTGGTGGCGGAGGGTGCCGAGGGCGTCGGTGTGGAAGACGCTCCCGTTGGTGTCGGTCAGGGAGATCATGCGCCCGGTGAAGTCGTAGGTGAACGCCCTTGTCCTACCATGGACGGCGTGGTTGGTCAAGCGTCCGGCGCCGTCGTAGTCGTAGAAATTGGCGCCGGCGGGGGAGGTGTCGGCGACGAGGCGGATGCCGGTGGCGTAGGTGTAGGTGGTGGTGTTGGTGGTGGCGCCGGCGGGGGCGACGGCGACGAGGCGGGTGCGGTTGCCGACGGGGTCGTAGGCGAAGGTTTCGGAGGAGCCGTCGGGATAGGCGGCGGAGACGAGCTGGTTGCGGTTGCCGTAGGCGAAGCGGATGGCCAGGCTCGGCATTTTCATGGTTTTTCGTCCGCTTCATCCATATCTTGAGGATGGCAGACTCGGAGTCCATCCGCCGGAATCTCGAACACCTTGTGTTTCCTGTCTCTTGCATCGGGTTTATTCCACTGGCATGTTGCCACCCTCACTCCCGCGGACGAACAACGCAATCGCCCTGAAAAATAGACAGAGACAATATCTCCACAGGGGAAAGTTCCGGTTTGTGCCCATTGGCCAATATCGTTTTCCCTTTGAATATCTACTCGGAGACGCCCATGCTGGGAGCAGAGGACAAAAACAACATTATTGCTTTCCGCAACATCCCACACGATGGTTCCGTAATGCGGGGTCATTCCACTCGTAGGCATGCCTAAATTTTCAGGAAAGATTTCTTCTCTTTCCCAAACGGTTTCGCATTCTCCTCCAACCGTCTTCGACAACGAAAATCGCTTGACAATATACGTAGACAACTCCATATCAGTCACAAACTGGCCGTCTTTTCCCCTTCTCCCCGTATTATAAGTAATCGGACGTTTTTCAGTCATGGTTGTACTGAAAACTTCCCATTGTGTCCCGTCGGGCAACTTTTTTTTCGAAATGACCACCCTCGGCACTCAAGCGAATCTGTGCCATAGAAAAGAATGCGACAAAAGACAGCATGGCGCATGAATTATTCATTTTCTTCTCTTTTTATGGAATGTATTCTTAAGCACGGCCTACGTATTGCGATTTGCTAATTGCTTCATTGCTGAATTGTTATGCTTGAACGAATTACGCCGATCGCATTGACGATTACACGATTTCCCCCCATTAGGGGCATTCTATGTGCCTCCAAAATTACCCAATCATCAGAATCGACGGCTTCACCCTCCTCTCTGCAACATCTTACCTCCTGCTCCAACACCTGAGCGTTCGCAATTGTCCTGATGTAATATTTTCATGAACGAACACTATTTATTCCATGGACCCCAAAGATAATAAATTTCTGCTGTGCTTGGATGAATCAAAAGAACCGCCCGCAGTCTTTCCGAAAAATCTGCTGGTGCATATTGTACAACTTGGAATTCCCATACCTTATCACCCATTGTCCCGAAACCCGAAATATCAGATTCCAAAGTAATAATTTTTACATTCCCGCCCTCGAAATCCGATACAGCGCACTTCATTTTCTCAATATAGGCTTGAAATCCTAAACGCTGGGCTTCTTGGCATGTGGCCACCTTTGCGCCTTCAATTGTTTGGAATGCCTGTCGCCTCATTTCCTCCAATGCCAACTGTTGTTCTTGCCCTTTGCTATATGAGAAGATAAAAAGTGGCGAAAACAGTATGCCAAGCAAAAGAAATCGATTATACACGCACATTTTCCTAATATGTTGCCTTATATTCATATAGATCAAGTCCTGCTGGATTCTTTTTCAATAAATACACTCTTGCTTTTACATTTAAATCCGTCCTGTTCCCATTGCCATTCAAATCCAAATCAACGACAGATTCGTCAACTAAATAATCCACAGGTCCAAAGTAATATCCGGCAACGGCAGTATCATCGATCTCCTGAAGAGATCGATATCTGGCCCCATACGACGGGTCATAGTATTCTCCTAGATAGACCACCTGATGGTTGTTAAACAATGACGCAGGGTTGACATTCCCTTGTCCCGGCACGCCAGCAACATCCGTCACCTCCGCAAAACGCCAATAATAGCCCGTCGTCCCGACAAGTCTGTTTTGGGGTAAGTTAAGATAAGGATACGCAGGGGCGCCGCTTGATCCTGGCTCCGTGAAAGCCCAATCATTGACAAGAAATCCGTACTTTGCTTCGGTTATGCCCAATACAGATATGGGTTTGAAAATAACGTAGGCGTTTGTGCTCCTGATTCCCTGAGCCTTTCGAATGTCGAGAAAGAATTTCGCCCACGCGCCGCACTGGCCGTCTCCATGGAGCAACAAATCGGCTGTCGTAACGTTCTCGCAGAGATAGGAGGCATAGTAGGTCAGGCGTGTGCCATCGACACGGCGAACGTCGCGATCTGTAAATTCGTCCCAGATTTTTT
>JAZQOP010000176.1:0-15721 GCA_045627965.1 Kiritimatiellia bacterium
GTTCGTCAGCGCGTAGCCGGCTTCCGTCGCCGCCGCGCCGTTCGTGCCGCTCACCGAATAGCCGGCCGGCACCGACGTCTCCACCACCGTGTAGACGCTCTCTTCCGTCGTGTTCTTCCGGTAGGCCGGCAGGTTCGACCACGCCAGCGTCCAGCCGTTCGACGCGGCCAGCACCTGGTCCGCGAACCAGACTTCGCCGTCGCGCAGCAGGTCGACCGTCACGCTCGCCGGGCGCGCGTTCGTGTCCGCCGAGTCATCCCAGATCTTCGTCACTTCCGCGTTCGTCGTCGCGAGGCGGTTGACGAGCGTGCGGCCGTCGGTCGAGACCAGCGCGTAATCCTGCGGGATGCCGTATTCCTCGACGGAGTAGACGATCGCTTGGCCGTCGCCGTCGGTCGGCGGCAAGCCCGTGAAGGAGTAGGCCCAGTTCGTCGTCGAGGTGCCGGACCAGGTCGGATCCGGGGCGCCCGTCCAGACCGCGCCGTTGGTCAGCAGGCGGAGGCCGATGCTCTCCGGACGCGCATTCGTGTCGGCGGCGTCGTCCCAGATCTTCGCGCCGACCCATTCGACGAGGGTCAGCGTCGCGTAGTTCGTCGCCGGAGGCTCGGTGCGCTCATAGCCGTCGGGGTCGTCGAGGGTCGAGACGTCGGCGACCATGGCCCAGTTCGTGGCGTTGCCGACGAGGCCGGGGACGAGCTGGGCGCGGAAGACCTTCGACGTGGTCGCGCCGACATCGAGGCAGGTGTTCGAGGGGGCGTCCGGCAGGGCCGTCCAGGTCAGGACGGTGCCGTTCGAGGAGGCGATGGCAAAATCGTAGCCGTCCCAGTCCGTATCTTCGACCTCGCCGGTCCAGAAGGCGCTCGGCAGGGTATCGGAATAGGTCGGGAGCCAGGCGGGCGAGAGGCCGGAGTTCGTCCAGGTGAGGGTGACGTCGACCCAGCCGTTCGTCGCGGCGACGAGGTCGTAGGACAAGGTCTTCGAGACCTCGACGCGCGGCTCGACGACCGTGACCGAGACGACCTCGGAGGTCGCGACCGTGCGGCCGAAGTAGGACAGGCTCACCTGGTTCGTCAGCGTCGTCTGGGCGTCCGGGAGGCCGACGTTGGCCTCGACGTCGCGGACGCGCGCCTCGACGACGACCGTCAGCTTGTGCTCCGTCCCCGCGGGCACGTTCGTGGAGGCGACCGTCTCGCCGGGGAAGAGGATGTTCGTGCCGCCCACGACCGTCGGGTTCGTCGTGGAGAGCGTGCCGTAGAAGTCGTCCGTCAGCACGTCGACCACGCGGAGGAACTCGAGGCCGGAGTCCCAGGACTCGCCGATGGCGAAGTCGGAGACCGTGCCGGCCGGCAGGGTCACGAGGAGGTTGTATTGGACCGTCTCGCCGATGGTCACCTCGTCATCCTCGGTGTAGCTTTCGCTCGTCGAGCGGAGGGACTTGGCGATGCCGCCGTCGAGCGTCGAGAAGACCGCGTCGTTCGTCGCGCCGTACTCGCGGTAGACGCCGGCCGGGCCGTTCGTGCGGATCGAGTCGCCGCCGACCGTCGCCACGTTCGTGTAGACGGAGCCGGGGCGCAGGCCCTGGGCCAGGGCCACCGTGAAGGCGAACGTCCGGGAGCCGCCCGCCTCGACGACGCCTTCCATGCCGGCCGAACCGGCGACGCGGACGAACTCAGCCGTGTCGCCCGACAGCCGGAACTCGAAGCCGTCCGGGACCGTCGTCGGCGCGACCGTCGCGAGGTCGAAGGTCCCCGGGTCAAGGACGTCGGCCACGACCGTCTCGTAGAGCGCCGCGTTGCCGGCGTTCGTGGCGACGAGCGTCACCGTCACCATGTCGCCGGCCACCAGGCCGTTCGTCGGCGAGATCGTCTTTTCGATGCCGGGGACCGGCTCGACGGCCTCGGTCGTCACATTGCCCGACTCGACGTAGCTTCCCCCGAAGGTAATGCGGGCCTTGTTCGTCGCGAGGGCGCCGGAGGTCATCGTCGGCGCGTTCGTCGCCAGGTAGGTCAGGTAGATCGGCAGGACGGCATAGTTCGTCCCCGACGTGCCGGCCACCCAGACGTTCGTCAGGTAGACGTCGGTCGTCGTGCCGCCGGCCGTCGGGAGGCGGGTCGGCGAGATGGAGAACGATTCGATCGTGCCGTCGAAGGCGTTGGTGTCGATCGTGATCGACTGGCAGGCCTGCCACTTGGCGCCCAGCGTGTCGTGGATGACCGCGTTCGTCGAGTAGCCTTCGGGGAAGTAGGCATCGATGCGGTAGGTCACAAGCTCGCCGACCTGCAGCAGGTTCGTCGCGGAGTCCGGCGGAGTGATCGTTTCGCTGGTCGACTGGAGGACCTTCTGGACCTTGCCCATCGGGACGCGGAGGCGGGCGGAGTTGCTCGTCGAGTAGGTGCGGAAGGTCTCGGCAGGGCCGTTGGTGCGGATCGAGCTGGCCTCGATGCGGGCCCAGTTCGTGTAGTAGCGGAAGACCTCGATGGTGTCCGCGAGGGTCACGTCGAAGGAGGCGATCAGGGCGCCGTTGGTGGCGAGGGCGTTCTGCGGGACCGCCGCCGGGTCGGACCAGACGCTGAAGACGTTGTTGCTCATCGTCCAGAGGTAGCCCGTCGCAGGCGAGAGATTCACGTTCGATACGCTGGTGATGTCGAAGACGTTCGTCGCGAGGGCATCCGTCACGAGGACGTCGTAGGCGCCGGCGGTCCCCTTGTTCGTGACGGCGATCTTGACGGTGACGACGTCGCCGGCGTCGCGGTTCGTCAGGTTCGTCGAGTTGGCGATCCACTTGGCGATCGTCAGCTTCGGCTCGCCGACCTTGACGACGGCCGTGTCGGTGGCGTTCGTCTCGCCGGCGTAGGCCGCCCAGGCGCGGTTCGTCAGGACGACGCCGTTGGTCACGGCCGCGGCGTTCGTCACGAGCGTCGCGACGCGGACCTTCACCTGGCTCCCCTCGCCCCAGCTCACCATGTTCGTGAAGGCCAGCGAGATGCCGTTGGCCAGCGGGGTTTCGCGGACGGCCATCGGGTTGTCGCCGGCGTAGGCGGCGCCGCGGAAGGCGTCATCGACGATCTCGTAGCCGAGGTAGGCGAGGCCGGCGGGGGCCTCGTCGCCGACGACGAGGGTCGTGTAGAGGGCGGCCGGCAGGGAGAGGACGATGTCGAAGTAGGCGATTTCGCCGACCTGGACGTTGTTCGAGGCGGAGTCCGGAGGCGTCATCGTCTCGCTGGTCGCGAAGAGGACCTTCTCCATGCCGTAGTCGGTCGTCTCCAGGATGGCGGAGTTCGTGACGGAATACCAGCGCTGGGTGTTCATCGGGCCGTTGTCGCGGATCGAGCTCGCGTCGAAGGTCGCGGCGTTCGTGTAGGGGCCGAGGACGTTGTTGGTCGTCCGGTAGGGCTCGATCGTCTGCGCCAGGGCGACCGTGAACGTGAAGGTCCGGGAGTCGTTCGTCTGGATCACGCCGGCGGTCGCGTCCGTGCCGGAGCCGACGCTGCGGTAGGTCCAGACGCCGTCGGCCAGCTCGAAGGAGAAGTCCGCCGGGCAGGTCTTCGACTGCACCGTGGAGAGGTCGAAGACCGTCGGGTCGAGCGCGTCGGCGATGACGCAGGAGTAGGCCGAGGCGGTGCCTTCGTTGCCGGCCGTCAGGGTGACCTCGACGACGTCGCCGGCCTCCAGGCCCTTGTTCGGGCTGATGGCCTTGACCAGGGTCAGGCGCGGTTCGACGTTGGTCGTCGAAACGCCGTCCTCGGCCAGGGCGGGACGGGTGCCGGCGATGGCCGACGCGGTGTTGAGGACGCCGCCGCCGTCGACGCTCCAGCTGGCGCCGGGGTCGTTCAGGAAGGTGAAGTCGATGTAGAGGACATGGAGGTTCGTGGCGCCGTCGGGCGCGGGGGCGACCTGCAGGCCGTAGATGTTGACGTCGACGGGGGCGGCCGCGAAGGCGGCGTTGGTCGAGCGGTCGACGACGTCGAAGCGGTCCCAGGTGATGTCGCCGTCGGGGGAGGTCAGCGCCGTGTCGACCAGGCGGAGCTTCTGGCCGGCGCCGAGGGCCTCCATGGTGTCGCTCACCGTCACGACGTCCCAGGAGTAGTCGGCGGAAGGCAGGCTCAGCGGCAGGCGGCAGGTCACCGTCTCGCCCATCTGCAGGAAGGCGCAGTCGTTCGTCTCGAAGGCGGCGGAATCCGGCGGGACGAGGGCTTCGCTCGTCGCCAGCAGGTGCTTTTCGAGGACGGGGGCGGGCACGTCGTATTCGCGGACGGCGGCGTTGGTGTAGGCGCGCAGGTCGATGCCGGCCGGGGCCCCGTCGTAGAGGGTCGTGCCGACGGAGGTGGCGGCGTTCTCCCAGGTGCTGTCGGGCAGGATGTTCATGCCGACCGTCAGCGTGTATTCGAACGCCAGCGTGTCGCCCGGCCGCAGCTGGGCGTCGCCGACCGTGCCCAGGAGCGCCGACACGGCCCAGTTCTCGTTCGTGACCAGGCCGCCGGCGGCGTTCGTCCAGACCGTGCGGACCAGGTTCGAGGCGTAGGAGACCGTCCAGTCCGCCGTCTCGGCGCCGTTCAGCAGGATGCGGGCGGCGCGGACGGTTTCGCCGTCGCGGGCGATGTCCTCCAGGGCGACCTGGTTCAGGGGCATCGTCGCCTTGGAGGCGTCGTTCGAGATCGTGATGACGAAGGGGATTTCGTCGCCGGCGTCGACGTAGAACTTGTCGCCGGCGGCGACGCCCTGGATGGCCTTCGCCAGGACGGGGGCCGGCTCGACGATCTTGTAGGACGGCCCCTCGGCCTCCAGCTCCGTGTGGCCGGAAATGGCCGCGTTGAAGACGTAGGTGGCGCGGTTCGTGTCGACCGTCTCGGACCCGAGCACGCCGCTGTTGTGCGCGACGTCCAGGGCCACCAGCTCCAGGCGGACCGTGAAGGTGTTGGCGGCGGTTTCGAGCGGGTTGACCATCTCCGGCATCGTGAAGGTCACGTCCTGGCCCGAGACGGCCACCTGGACGGCGTTCGTGTCGAAGAACGGATGCGCCGGATCCTCGAAGAAGATTTCATAGCCGCGGCCGGGATACGTCAGGTTCGTGTCCGTGTTCGCGCCGACCCAGGCGATGCCCTCCGGCATCTTGTCGGTCAGGACGGAGCCGGCGGGGATCGTGCCCTTCGGCACCGCCACGTCGAGTTCGTAGACGACGCGCTCGCCGATCGTCCATTCGTGGTTCGTCACCACGCCCGAGCCGTCCGCGAACGCCAAGGTGTTGGTCTGCGAGGACGAGACATAGGACTTGACCAGGCGCGGGTCCTCCGTCTGGAAGACCGCCGACGCGTTCGTCGCGTAGTCGCGCCAGACGTTCGTCGGGCCGCCGTCGCGGATCGAGGTGACGGCCAGCGTCGCCACGTTCGTGTGCAGCGACCAGGCCCAGACCGACTCGGAGAGCGTCACGTCGAAGGTGAACGTCCGCGACTGGCCGACGCCGATCACGCCGTCCGTCCAGGGCTCGCCCGAGGGGGCGCTGGCGAAGACGACCTCGTTGCCGTTCGTCAGGTCGAAGGTGAAGCCGGCGGGCATCGTGGGGTTCGCGACGGAGTTCGTGACGTAGACGTCGGCGTTGAGGACGTCGCGGAGGACGACGTCGTAGGCCGCGCCCGTGCCGCGGTTCGTCGCGACGAGGGTCACCGTCACCGTGTCGCCGGCGCGCAGGCCGTTCGTCTGGGAGAAGGACTTCGAGAGGTCGATCTTCGGCTCGACGGCCTTGGTCGTCACATTGCCCGACTCGACGTAGCTTCCCCCGAAGGTGATGCGGGCCTTGTTCGTCGCGAGAGTGCCGGAGGTCATCGTCGGCGCGTTCGTCGCCAGGTAGGTCAGGTAGATCGGCAGGGCGGCGTAGTTCGTCCCCTGCGTGGCCGGGACCACGACGTTCGTCACGTAGACGTAGTTCGTCGTGCCGCCGGCCGTCGGGAGGCGGGCGGGCGCCACGGAAAACGATTCGACCGTGCCGTTGAAGGCGTTGGTGTCGACATAGATCGACTGGCAGGCCTGCCACTTGGCGCCCAGCGTGTCGCGGATGACCGCGTTCGTCGTCAGGCCTTCGGGGAAGTAGGCGTCGATGCGGTAGGTCACGAGCTCGCCGACCTGCAGCAGGTTCGTCGCCGAGTCCGGCGGGGTGTTCGTCTCGCTCGTCGAGTAGAGGACCTTCTTGATCTTGCCCATCGGGACGCGCAGGCGCGCCGAGTTGCTCGCGGAGTAGGTGCGGAACGTCTCGGCGGGGCCGTTGGTGCGGATCGAGCTGGCGTCGACGCGGGCCCAGTTCGTCAGGTACCTGAAGACGGGGATCTCGTCCGTCAGCCTCACGTCGAAGGTCGCCGTCAGGACGCCGTTGGTGCCGATGGCGTTCTGCGGGACCGCCGCCGGGTCGGACCAGACGCTGAAGACGTTGTTGCTCATCGCCCAGAGGTAGCCCGTCGCAGGCGAGAGCTTCACGTTCGAGACGCTGGTGCTGTCGAAGACGTTCGTCGCGAGGGCATCCGTCACGAGGACGTCGTAGGCGCCGGCGGTCCCCTTGTTCGTGACGGCGATCTTGACGGTGACGACGTCGCCGGCGTCGCGGTTCGTCAAGGTCGTCGAGTTGGCGATCCACTTGCCGATCGTCAGCTTCGGCTCGACGACCTTGACGACGGCCTCGTCGGTAAAGTTCGTCTCGCCGGCGAAGGCCGACCAGGCGCCGTTCGTCAGGACGACGCCGTTGGTCACGGCCGCGGCGTTCGTCACGAGCATCGCGACGCGCACCTTCACCTCGCAGCCGCGGCCCCAGCTCACCATGTTCGTGAACGCCAGGGCCATGCCGTTGTCCAGCGGGATTTCGCGGACGGCCATCGGGTCGCCGCCGTCGTAGGCGGTGCCGTAGAAGCCGTTGGTGACGATCTCGTAGCCCAGGTAGGCCAGGCCGGCGGGGGCTTCGTCGCCGACGACGAGGTTCGTGTAGAGGGCGCCCGGCAGCGACAGCGACACGTCGAAGTAGGCGATTTCGCCGACCTGGACGTTGTTCGAGGCGGAGTCCGGAGGCGTCAGGGCCTCGCTGGTCGCGTAGAGCTCCTTGACCATCGAGTAGTTCGTGATGGAGAGGGTCGCCGTGTTGCTCGCGGCGTAGGTCCGCTCGCGGCGGCAGGGGCCCTCGTCGCGGATGGAGGTCGCCTCCCAGGTCGCGCCGTTCGTGTACACCGCCATCGGCTCGACGGTGCGCGCCAGTAGGACCTGGAACGTGAAGGTCGCCGACGAGTTCGTCGGGATCGCGCCTTCGTCGTCGATGGAGAAGAAGACCACCGAGTTGCCGTTCGTCTGGTCGAACAGGTAGCCCGACGGCAGCGGTCCGGCGATGACCGTGTTCGTGTCGAAGACGCGCGGGTCGAGGACGTCGCGGATCACGCTGTCGTAGGCCGACGCCGTGCCGCTGTTCGTCACGACGAGCGTCACCGTCACCAGGTCGTCGGACTCGAGGTTTTCGTTCGGGTCGATGGACTTCGTGATGGCAAGCTTCGGCTCGACGGTCGTCGTGGCGACCGTGTTGGTGGTGGTCAGCTCGAAGTCGCCGTATGCGATCGTCGCCGTGTCGAGCACGCCGGCGCCGTCGACGTTCGTCTCGGCCTCGGGCGCGTTGACCAGCTCGACGTCCACGTAGAAGCAGTGGAGGTTGTTCGTGCCGTCGGGGTCGCCCGCCAGCGCCAGGTCCGTGAAGACCAGCTCGAACGCCGTCCCGGGGACGCCCTCGGCGGCCGTGTTGTCGACCACCGCGTAGCTCGCCCAGGTGAGGTCGAGGCCGTTCTTGTCGATGCGCACCGAGTTCGTCCCGTGCGCCAGCTGGAGCTCCTGGCCGGCGCCGATCGCGGCCATCGAGTCCTTCACGACGAAGTTCGTCGCCGTGTAGGCCGCCGACGGCAGCCAGACCGGCAGGCGGAAGGTGACCGTCTCGCCGAGCTGCAGGGCGACGGTCTCGGCCGTGCCGTTCGTCACGCACTCCGGCGAATCCGGCGGGATCGTCGTCTCGCTCGTGCGGAGGATGTGCTTTTCGAGGGTCGGGAGGGGCACGCGGTATTCGGCCTCGGCCTGGCTGTAGCGCTCATGGTTGCTCCCCTCCTCCGCGTCGTAGATGCGCGGCGAGATCCCGCCCGGGGCCTCGTCGTAGAGGGTCGTCGCGTAGGACGTCACCCGGTTCGTGTAGACGGCGCCGGGGACGATGTTCGGGCCGACGACCAGGACGTATTCCAGCGTCAGGGCGTCGCCGGGCGGCAGCTGCGCGTCGCCCACCGTCGAGAGGGTGCCGGAGACGGCGCCTTCCTCGTTCGTCGACAGCGCGAGCGTCCAGCCGGCCGTCGCGGCGCCGCCGTGCAGGATGCGGTATTCCTTGACCGTCTCGCCGGGGCGCGCCAGGTCGACCAGCTGGAGCTGGTTGAGCGGCATCGTCGCGCCGTCGAGCGCGTTGGAGACGACGATCGTGAACGGGAGCTCGTCGCCCGCGTCGACCACGTCGGGGACGGTCAGGACCTTCGTCAGGACCGGGCAGGGCTCGACGATGCGGTAGGACGGCCCCTGGGCCGTCAAGGTCGCGTTGGTGGCCTTGCCGGCCTGGGTATGGAACGTGTAGTAGAAGCTGGCGCCGTTGGTCCGGACGGTCTGGGCGGCGCCGCCGCGCAGCTCCTGCGCCATCTCGCCCACGAGGCCGGTGTTGGCGTCGTAGTCGTTCAGCGCCACCATCTCCAGGCGGATGCGGAAGCCGATGTTCGTCCCGGCGTAGTCGTTCGTCACCGCCGGCAACGTCCAGGTCACCTTCCCCGAGCCGCCGGAAATCTGCACCTCCGACCGGTCGAACAGCGGATGCGCCTCGTCGTCGAAGAGGATCTCGTAGCCCTCGCCGGGATACGTCAGCTCGGCCGCCGGGTTCGCGCCGACCCATTCGATGCCGGCCGGCAGCAGGTCGCTCACCTGCGACCCGGCCGGGAGCGACCCCTTGGGCAGCGTCACCGCGATCTCGTAGATCACGCGCTCGCCGATCGTCCACTCGTGGTTCGTCACGACGCCGGCGGCGTTCGCGTAGTCCAGCGTGTTGGTCTGCGACGAGGAGACGAAGCGCTTGGCCAGCGACGCGCGGTCGAGGTGGACGACGACGGAATCCGTCGCGCGGTAGTCGTTGGTGGTGGTCGTCGGCGTGCCGTAGCCGTGGCGCCACTGGTCGCTTTCGGCCTTCTTTTCGGTCGGCAGCGAATCCCAGTGCAGGGTCGCGGTGTTCGACATCCAGTCGTTGAGGGCCGCGGCGTTCTCGACGCGGGCGGTGTAGGCGACGAGGACCGTGTAGTCGGTGCCGGCGTTCGTCGGGAAGGTGTGCCAGTCGGCCAGGCTCCAGGTGGCGAAGGCGCCTTCGTTGGTGAAGTCGTTGCGCCAGTAGAGGCTCGCGCCGTTGGTCGTCCAGGCGCCCGCCGCGCCGATGCCGTCCCAGGTGTTCGTCGCGTCGCGGTCCTGGCGGACGTTGACGGCCGGGTCGGCCGCCACCAGCGACCATGCCCCGTTCGTCGGGAACAGGCGGTCGTCGACGGCCAGGTTGTAGGCCAGGCAGGCGCTGTCCTCCGTGTAGCGCGCCGAGATCGTGAAGGCCAGCTCGTCGCCCGCCTGCAGGGGCTGGCCGGCATAGGGCTCGCCGTTCACCGCCAGGATCTCCTTGCGGACGTCCAGCTCCGGCTCGAGGACCGTGACCTTCGTGCCCGCGCGCTTCGATTCGCCGGGCTCGTCGAGCATCGTGAACGTCGTCCACGTCGTGTTCGACAGGACGGTGCCCATCTGGTTCGCCGTCACGTTCGAGACGATCACGGGGATGTCGAAGATGATGCGCCCGTTGCCGAAGGCCGCCGGCTCGATGTGCATCTCGTTCTTCGAGGCGTCCCAGGTGCCGCCGGTGATCTCGCCGGCCACCTGGACGACCGTCGGCGTCCCGACGCGCAGGCCCTTCGGCATGTCGTCGAAGATCACGACGTCCCTGTAGTTCTCGCCGAAGTATTCCGCCGTGATGCGGTAGATCATCGGCTCGCCGACGCGGGCCGTCAGCTCATGCTCCTCGGGGGAGCCTGCATCGCTGTAGCGCACCGTCTTCTCGATGGCGCAGCCGGCCGTCACGAGGCGGTCCTGGTCGAACGCGTAGTAGGTCTTGTTGATCGGCGTGCCGACGGTGTCCGCCAGCGCCACCTGCCCCAGGGTGTTCGTGTAGCGCTCGACGGGGCGCTGCACGTCGTCGCAGATGCCCACCACCTCGGCCAGCGCCGTCAGCGCGTAGCCGTTGTCGTTCACCTGCACCGGCAGCTCGATCTGCAGGTAGTCGCCCGCCTGCCCCGCCGGCATCAGACCCACGCCCGGGTAGTCGAAGCAGAAATACGACTCGCCCGTCGCCGCGTTCGTCTCCATCGACCAGTTCGACCGCACGACCGTCCAGTCGCCCGCGGTCGCCTTGCCGGTGAACGTCGGGACGTCCGTCGCGTAGCCGCCGCCCAGGGACAGGCGCACGGCGATGTTCTCGCCCAGGGTCCCGGCCAGCTGCGTCTGGTTCTCGACGCGGATCAGCAGGTTCGTCCGCGCGCTGTTGGTCACCATCAGGATGCTGTTCGGCCGCAACATGATGTTCAGGTCGGCCAGCGCGGGGAAGGCGTCGGCCGAGCCGGTCGCGCGCAGGTCGTTGCCGCACTGGTCCAGGAAGCTCAGGTTGCCGTCGGACTTCACCGTGGAAGGCGTCGGCGGGTTCCAGTCGGAGTAGTCGATGTCGGTCGAGATCGCCAGGTTGTCCAGCCCGGGCGCGTTCGTCGAGGCGACGTAGTGCCACGTCAGCGTGAACCGCATCCCGTTCGGCATCTTCGTCGGCGGCTCGGCCACGAAGTAGGCCGTCGCGCCGCGCCCGTTGATCGCCACGTGGCTGATCGAGTCGTTGGACAGCTCGCCCGAGACCGTCACCGCCGGCGTCGCGTGCACGTAGCCGGCCGGCGCCTCGTCGTAGAAGTAGGTCAGGTCCGCCGTCGCGCCGGTGTTCTCCACGACGACCTCCTTGTAGCCGCCGCACGAGGTCACCTGCAGCACCTCGGGCGGGACGTCCAGCGTGATCGCCGGCACCGTCCGCACCGCCGCCGCCGTAGCCGTCGCGAAGCAGCTGTTCGTCTCCGAGCACCCGTAGTCCGCGTTCGCCTTCATCTCGGCCGACGGCTGGCAGCTATCCATCCGCACCACCGCCTGCAAGGTCAGGTTCGACCCGCGGGGCAGCCCGTCGGACAGCACCCACGTCAGCGTCCGCGTCGGCTCGTCGTAGCTCGTCGCCGGGGGCACCGTCGACTGCAGCTCGACGTCCCGCGGCAGCTCCGCCGTCACCAGCATGTATTCGGCATCCGCCGCGCTCGTCGCCGCATGCTTCGCCAGGATCGAGTAGACGACGTTCGACCCCACGTCGGCGACCGGCGGGTTGACCGACATCGACAGCTCCAGCTTGGGCAGGAACGGCGACATCACCGACTGCATGTTGCGGATTTCCTTCCGCTCGCCGACGTCGTTGAGGTAGGTGCCGCCGCTGGTGAAGACCAGGCGGTCGAAGTTCGCGTCGCAGTCCTCCGTCACCAGGTACGAAATCCAGACGGTCTCCTCCGGCACCAGCTGCTCCAGCTCCGTCAGGTCCGTGGGCCCCCAGGTCATCGTGATGCCGCCGCCTTCGCGCGTGGCGATGGCGGGGTCGTCGCAGGCGTTCGTCACGCCCGTCCCGCCGATGCTGTAGCGCGAGCTGCCGGGCACGTAGTGCATGCCGGGCAGCAGCTCCTGCCAGATGTGGACGTCGTCCACCACAAGCAGGCCGCTGTTGCGCACCTCGACCCACACCTCGTTCGGCTCGCACGCCGTGCTCTGCGACGGGAACATCGCGCGCGTCACCACGGACCCGTCGATGCGGTCGAAGTAGGCCTCCATGTCCGGCACCGTCGCGCAATCCTCTCCGCCGCAGCCGGAGCTCGCCCGCACGATCAGCGGGTCGGGCACGTCGTTCGTCGTCACCGTGTTCGTCACGTAGAACGAAAGCGTCGCCTCGGAGGCCAGGTCGTTGTAGTAGCCGTCGCCGTCATGGTTGAGCAGCGCCGACGGATGATCCTCCCGCGTCAGGTTCGTGAAGTCCCAGACGACGTTCGTCGCCGTCACCAGGGTCGGCGGGATCTCGGCGCCCGCGAAGGTCAGCGACTCCGGCAGCTCCATCTCCACCACCAGATTGTGCGCCACCACGCCGCGCGCGTTGCGGATCATCACCAGGTTCACCGTCTGCTTGTCCGGCGCATACTGGCGCTCCGGCGTCAGGAAGCCGACCAGCCCCGCCTCCATCACGGACGGCGCATCCACGTCCGACGATTCGACAAAGCGGAGCCGCGGCTCCATCCCGTCGGTGCAGCGGTTGTTGTAGGCCACGCTCGCGGCCACCATGCCGCCATGCTGCTCCATCGAGCAGCCGGGGCGCAGCGTGTAGCTCAGCGTCATGAGGTTCACCTCGCCGGACGCGTTCGTCGTGACGCCCAGGTCGCCCAGGTCCCACACCAGGTTCGTCACCGCGCCGGACGCATCCGTCCCCACCGTCACCGTGACCTCCTCCGCCGCAACCAGCCGCCCGTCCGGGCGCACCAGGTTCTCCAGGCCCGAGACCGCATCCACGAGATACAGCCCCGTGTAGCCGTCCTCGTCCGCGTCGAGGTCCAGCGTCAGCTGCACGTCATAGATCGGGAAATAGCCGTTGACCGACCCTGCGGCCGGCGAGGCCAGCGGCTGCAGCATCACGCGCCCTTCGAACGGATAGCACGCGCCAACCGTCTCGAACGGCGGCAGCGACACGCCCAGCTCCCCGTCGCCCGCCACCGTCGTGTTCCGGGCCCACCGCGAGCAGCCCGCGCGGAAATACACGCTCTCCTCGTAGCGCCCCGATTCCGGCACGTGCACCGCATACACCACCTCCACCTCCCGCGGCGTCGGCCAGTCGTTCGTCACCTGGTTGAAGCGCACCAGCAGGTTCCCCGCCGCATTCGTCGTAATCCCCGACCGCAAGCTCTCCGTCACCACATTGCCGTCGATCCGCACGATCACGTCGTCCAGCGACGTCACATGCCCGCGCAAACCGGTCGTCGCCTCCATCTCCTGGTAGAGGTCGCTCTCCAGCTCCCACGACCGCCAGTTCGTCGACGCCCCCGCGAAATTCCACGCCCTGTTCGTCACCCAGAGGTCCGTGCAGACCTCGCCGAACGCCACGTTGTTCGTCGTCGAAAACGAGAAATGGCACGTGTTCGACCCGCCGCAGTCGGCCGAGAAGTAGATCGACGACCGCCCGCTGCCGCCCACCCCGCGCGTGCACCCCTTGCAATCGTCGAACGTCCCGGCCATGACCGTGTTGTAGAACAGCCCGCTCGCCCCTGCGCAGTAGTCCGCGACGATGTCGAACTCCAGCGTCTTCGTCCCCGTCCCGGACAGGCCCGCCAACGTCCACTGCACCATCCCGTCGGCGAACGTCCCGCCATCCGAGATGTTCGCCACCGTCAGGTTCGACCGGCTCGGGATCGCGTCCACCACCTGGAACTCCTCGTCCCCCGTCAGGTTCTCGTAGCGCACCTCCAGCACGATGTGCATCGTCCGGTTCGCCACGTTCGTCGACCCGAAGTCCAGCGAGCTCCGCCCATCCACGCGCTCCACCTGCACCGCCGGGTTCGCCCCCAGTGTCAGGATCTTCTCCAGGTCCTGCGTCCGGTAGGCCGCCCCGCAAAGGTCGCGGTAATGCGGCGTGAACGCCGTCCGGTAGAGGCGTTCCATGTCGATCGGGCAGTCCCCGCCCACGTCCACGTGCACCGCCACGTTCGTCGACTCGCCGGGCCGCAGGTCGCCCACCGGGAACGACGTCCCGTTCCCCCCGACGATGCTCCAGCCCTTCGGGAGCGTCACCTCCAGCGACACATCCTTCGCCATCCCCACGTTCGCCCCGTTGTAGTTCGAGATGGCCACCACCACGTCTCCGCCGCCGCAATACGTGATCTCGCCCGAATCCTCCAGCAGGCGCGTCGACAGCGACGGGAACCGCGGGATGAACTCGATCGCCGCCACCGACGTCTCGATGCTCCCTTCCGACGTGCTTTCGCACGTCGTGTCCGCATACATCCGCATCCCCGAGCAGCCCCAGCTCGCGTCCGCCTTGTTATAGAGGCTGTCGCACGCCGTCGCCGTCGCCGTCACCTCGAACACCACCGCGTCCCCCGCCGCCAGGTTCGCCAGTCCCGGCACCGTGCTCGAATCCCACACCGCCACCGTCTCCCCCGACTCCGTCGTGTTCGTCGACGACGGCTCCGTCCCGAACGCCGAGAACTCCAGCCCGCCGCCCAGCGTGTCCCACACCACCACGTTCGGCGCCGGCCCGAACCCTTCGTTCTTCACGCGGATCGTCCACGTCACCTCGTCCCCCACGCCCGCCGCCGAGCGGTTCGGCATCTTCATCACCGTCAGGTCCGGCGTATTCACCGACAGGAACAGCGTATTCGTCTGCGTCAGCCCGCCGTTGAACTCCGCCCCCCCGAAGAACGTCCCGCCCGCCGCCGCGCAGTCCAGCTCCACCTCGTAGGCCACTTCCACCGCAGAGCCCGGCGCCAGGCCTTCCGGCCGCGCCCCGTCCCACGGCGTCCGGACCGTCCCGCTCTGCCAGTCCGACTTCGTCCCCGTATCCGTCGTCACCGGCACCCTCGACATCGTCTTCGTCGGATCGCTCGTCACCGGCACCGACGGCGAAAACGCCGCCGTCGAAATCCCGTAGGACATCGCATCCACCGTCCGCCCCTCCGCGTCCTTCACGATCACCGCGTCGCCCGGCGCATACAGCCAGTCCGTCAGCCCTTCCCCGATGACCACGATCGGCCCTTCCGCCTCCGCGAACACCACGTTCGTGCTCCCCGCCACGATCAGGAACTCGCCCGGCGCCAGCATCGTCCCCTCCGGCAGCGTCCCGATCAGCTCGCCCGGGTTCGCGTCCCAGATCTCCCACCCCCCGAGGTCCACGTCGTTCGTGCACGGATTGTACAGTTCGATCCACTGGTAGTCCTTCGACCACGGCCCCTCGTATTCGTCGATGCCCATCCCCTCCTCATCGGTCCGCTCCACCAGCTCATGGCTGTAGACTTCCGTAATGACCACATGCTGCAGGTCCGGCGCCTCCGCCAGGTCCGCATCGTCGAAAGCCCACGCATATTCAAGGAAATTCGTCGTCGCGGGGTCGGCCGCCTCGTTCGTCCACACCACGCCGCTCGGCAGCGTCACGCGCACCGCGCCCGTCACCATCGCATAGTCCGAGCTCGGAATCGTCGCCGAAAGCGACAAATTCGTCACATACCCCCCCGTCATGTTGACATAGCGTTCCACGATCTCGACCGACGTGCAGCTCGACGCCGACGCCGGACCGCTCAGCTCCACGTCGCCAAGCGCCACCGCGCCCAGCCCGAAAACCAGCGAAAACATCGTAATTGCGAACTTTTTCATGACATATTCTCCTCTACGGAAAACACCGCGCCTCCGGTGCACACCCCTAGTGCACACCCGTAGCGCGCCGCAATTGTCCACGCGCCCCCCATTTTTGCAAGAAAAAACGCTAAACCATCAAAAATCGGCTCCATCCCTCCCCCCCGCCCCCTCTCCCTGCCCGAGCATCCACCCGTCCCATCCC